>JAIOTT010000339.1 GCA_021106655.1 Bacteroidales bacterium | reverse complement strand
TAGAGTGCCTTGAGTTAGAAGTTGGAAGATCGAAGACACACCATTCTTATAATAGAAAAAATATTTATTGAAAGCGAAAATACCATATAATAGCTTTTCGAAAGTAATTGTGCGTACGCCGCTCTTTCCATTGAATTTCACTGATGAGATATTAAACAATAAGAAGGATATCCTGCCTGATCTTGAAAAGATTTTTAATACAAATATTGTTGAAGAGGCAATTTTTCTGGCTTCACCTGATCTGCATAAAGAGCTTAAAAAGTTCTTTGAAGAAAAGCCCAGTTATAGAAATAAGACCGATAATCTAATTTTTGCCCTGATAAAGTATCTTGTCAGAATGTCTGGCAGATCAACACCTTTCGGTCTGTTTGCAGGCTTTACTGTTGGGAATATTAGCTCCAGAACAGAAATTGTTCTGATGAACAGTGAACATTACAAAAGGCATACCCGCCTTGATATGAATTACCTTTGTACTCTTGCACATGATCTTGCTGGAAATTCCGAAATTAAGGAAAAGCTTCGCTTCTTTCCTAATACGAGTATTTATTCTACTGACGATCAGCTGAGGTATGTTGAATACAGCTACAGTAATTCGAAAAGGATGCATCATTTAGTTGGTGTGGATCGCTCACCATATCTTGAGAGGGTGATCAAAGCTGCTTCTAAGGGTGTCTTATTAGAAGATTTACGTATACTGCTTCATAAATCGGGGGTCTCAGAAGAGGAGGAGAATGAATTTCTTAATGAATTGCTTGATAGTCAATTGTTGGTAAGTGAATTGGAGCCTGCCTTAACAGGCCCGGACTTTCTGGAACAAATACTACTTGTTATTAAGAGAATTAATGAAAAACAGGGAGATTTTAATCTCTTGAGAGAAGTGCAAGAGATGATCATAAATATTGATCAAAATGGTATTGGCCAAAATGTGTCTGTATATTCAGAAATTACAAAAAAGCTTAAGCAGCTTAATACTAGCATCGATAAAAAATTCCTTTTCCAGGTTGATATGAAAAAACCTGCACAAACTTGTAATATAAGTGCCGGGATTGTCTCAGATACACTTAAGGGGATAGAGGTTCTGAAAAAACTTTCGAGCAGTTCCGGGATTAGTCGAATAAAGGAATTCAGGAGGAAGTTTTTTGAAAGATATGAGGAACGCGAAATACCTTTGCTTGAAGCTCTTGATACAGATCTTGGTCCGGGATATGGATTGAATCCGGGTGAGGGTGGGGTAAATCCTCTTCTTGATGATCTGGTGTTTTCAGGCAACAAAACAAGCATTAATATTTCCTGGGATGGTATACAGTCTTTTTATCTTAAGAAATATCAACAGGCTTTAATTGATGGAAGCTACGAAGTAGTGGTTAAGGAAGAAGAATTAAAGAATTTTCAATGTAGCTGGGATGATTTCCCTGATACTTTTGCGACACTTATCAGGGTGATAAAAAATGAAGATACTTATGATATCATTTTAGATAAGGTTGGAGGCTCAGGGGCTACAAATCTGTCTGGCAGGTTTTGTTATGCAGATGATGAAGTTTATGAGCTTGTTAAAGAAATATCCGAAAAGGAAAAGTCATACGATCCGAATGCTATCCTGGCTGAAATTATACATTTACCTCAGGTCAGGACAGCTAATATTTTACAGCGGCCAATAATGAGAGAATATGAATTGCCTTTCCTTGGGAAAGCATCAGTGGCTGAGTCCAGGCAGATAAAACCTGATGATCTTGTTGTTTCAGTGAGGGATAATCGTTTCCTACTAAGATCAAAACGTCTTAACAAAATAATTATACCAAGGTTGAGCACTGCTCACAACTTTAGTGATAATGCATTAGCAGTTTACCAGTTTTTATGTGACCTGCAATTGCAGGAAAAGGTGGGCTCAATTAGCTTTGACTGGGGTGTTCATAGTCATGAATATAGTTTTCTGCCACGGGTAAGGTATAAAAATATAATATTATCGCTTGCAAGCTGGAATGTGTCAAAGCATGATATAAAAGACTTATTGAAAATTACTGATGATATTGGCCTGCTTAGTAAAGTTGATGATTGGAGGAGAAATAATAAAATACCTCAAAAAGTAGTGCTTTGTGATTATGATAATGAATTGATGATAGACTTCAACAGTGTGCTAAGTATCAGGATGTTGTTTTCTTTGGTCAAAAACAGATCGGTATTTCAGATAAAGGAATTTCTTTTTAATGAAGATAACAGCATTGTATTAAGTGAGGAAGGCAGCTTTTCCAGTGAACTTATCCTTTCATTTTATAGAAAATAAAACAGCTATTAATGAGTAAAAAAAATTCTCTTGATCGAATTTTTATTCCGGGCGATGAGTGGGTATATTATAAATTCTATACGGGGTACAGGATGGCTGATTTTATTCTGAAAGATATTATAAAACCACTTACTGAGAAGTATTTGTCAGAGAATGTCATAGATAAATGGTTTTTTGTCCGTTATTCTGATCCTGGGTTTCATCTGAGACTTAGGTTTCATTATTCCAATATGTCTTCTTTGAATAAAATTATCTCCGGCTTAAACCATCTTCTAAAACCCTATATTGAGAAAAACCTTATTTGGAAGGTACAAATTGATAGTTATCAGAGAGAGATTGAAAGGTATGGCCCTGCCGTTATGGAGATGATAGAAGAGTTATTTTATTTTGATTCGGTGATGACTGTAAATATGCTGGCTTTGCTTGATGGCGACGAGGGAGAATCTGTCAGGTGGCATTTTGCAATGAAATCAGTAGATGTATTGCTGTATGACTTTGGTCTTAGTTTGCATGAAACACGTGATCTTCTTGCAAATTTAAAAGAGGGTTTCGGAAAGGAGTTTGGAATGAACAGAAGGCTGAAACGGCAAGTTGACAGAAAATACAGAGAAGAATTCAGTGGGATAAAAGCTGTGATGCGGACTGAAAAGGAGAGTCTTAATGTTAAAATATTGAATGTCCTTCAGCAGCGTTCAGATTCAAACCGGCTGCTTATAGAAAAAATCCTTGAACAATATAAAAAGGATGGGGGAGAGCCTGGTTTTTTAAGCGTGGTTTCCAGTATAATACATATGTCGATGAATCGCATGTTCATTTCTAAACACAGGATGCATGAGATGGTGATTTATGATTTTTTGTTCAGGTATTATAATTCTGAGATTGCACAGAAAAAATATAATAAATAGAAATGATTAATAAAAAGCTTACGTCTTATGCCTAAATTCCCCTTCTATAAGCAACTGGATGCAATGGATTGTGGTCCTGCCTGCCTGCGCATGATAGCCAGGTTTTACGGTAAGTCCTACTCTTTACAACCACTCAGGGAGAAATGTAATATCAGTCGTGAAGGTGTGTCAATGCTGGGTATAAGTGAAGCAGCTGAAGCGATTGGTTTCAGGACACTGGCTGCCCGCATGAGCTTTGAAAGACTTAAGAAAGAAATACTGTTGCCTGCAATAATCCATTGGAAGCAAAATCATTTCATCGTTGTTTATAAAATATCCAAGACAAAAGTCTATGTGGCTGACCCTGCATATGGACTAATTACTTACCCAATAGATGAATTTTTAACCGGTTTCTTAAGTACAGCTGAAAAAGATAAAAGTGAAGGCGTGGTATTGATGTTTGAACCATCACCTGATTTTTACCAGCATGAAGGGGAGAAAACAAATAAGAAAAGCCTTAAGTTCCTGTTTTTATATCTTAAACCGTACAAAAAATATCTTTACCAGTTGGTGATGGGCTTGATGCTTGGAAGCCTTTTTCAGCTGATCTTTCCATTCCTGACACAGTCAATAGTTGATATCGGGATCAATAATCAGGATATAGGCTTTATCTACCTGGTGTTAATTGCCCAGCTTATGTTAACACTAAGCCGCACCAGCGTAGATTTTATCAGAAGCTGGATTTTTTTACATATAAGTACAAGGATAAATATTTCCCTGATCTCGGATTTTCTTATAAAACTTATGAAGTTGCCAATAGGATTTTTTGATACCCAGATGATAGGTGATATCATGCAGCGGATAGGTGATCACAGGCGAATTGAATCCTTTTTGACAGGCTCAAGCTTAAACATTATTTTTTCAGCCCTGAACCTCATAGTCTTTAGTATAGTGCTTGCTATATACAGCATGAAGATCTTTATAGTATTTTTAATTGGAAGCATATTTTACACGCTTTGGATCTATCAATTTATGAAGAGAAGGAAGGAGCTGGTTTATAAACGTTTTGCAAGAGCAGCAGATATTCAGAATGTACTTTTTCAACTTATCACAGGGATGCAGGAGATCAAGCTGAATAACTGCGAAAGAAAAAAAAGGTGGGATTGGGAAAATATACAGGCAAAGCTGTTTAAGATCAGGGTTGAAGGACTTTCATTAAGTCAGTATCAACAAGCAGGCGGCTTATTCCTTAACGAAACAAAAAATGTGTTAATCACCTTCCTGGCAGCAAAACTTGTTATTGATGGTAATATAACTCTCGGTATGATGTTGGCAGTTCAGTATATTATTGGACAGCTAAATGCCCCAATAGAGTCGTTGATACGTTTTTTCCACGACTGGCAGGATGCAAAAATCAGCCTGGAGCGATTAGGAGAAATCCATGCTAAAGAGGATGAGGAAGATCCTGAAGACAATAAAATTCTTACTCTTCCTGCTGACAGGGAAATTAAAATTTCCAATCTGAGCTTTAAATACACTGGTAGTCTTTCTAAAAATGCTTTGGAGGAAATTAATCTAATTATACCACAAAATAAGATCACAGCTATCGTTGGTACTAGTGGAAGTGGTAAAACCACACTGATAAAACTGATGTTGGGTTTTTATCCCCCAACAAATGGAGATATCAGAATTGGTAATGCAATGCTCGACACCATAAGTAAACGTGTTTGGAGAGATCATTGTGGCGGGGTGATGCAGGAAGGATTTATCTTTTCTGATACCATTGCAAGGAATATTGCTGTTGGTGATGAGACAATTGACACTGTGAAGCTGCAGGCAGCCCTGGAAACAGCAAATATCACCGATTATATCTCAACTCTTGCATTAGGCTTAAACACTAAGATCGGACAGGAAGGAATCGGCCTGAGCCAGGGCCAAAAACAAAGAATACTTATTGCCAGGGCAGTTTATAAAGAACCTGAGTTCTTATTTTTTGATGAAGCTACCAACGCTCTTGATACAAATAATGAAAGTACGATTATGTCGAATCTGCGAAGATTTTTTGTTGACAGGACTGTCGTTATTGTTGCTCACCGCCTTAGTACGGTTAAAACTGATGACCAGATTATCGTTTTAGATGAGGGGAAGATGATTGAAGCAGGAACACATTCTACACTGGTACAAAACAGAGGCCCCTATTACAATCTTGTAAAGGAGCAACTCGAGTTGGGAGAATAGTGTCATGACAAGTACTAGTGGTTATTGATTTTTTTTAGCAAGTAAAAAGTAACAAAATTGTACCTATAGTGACTAAAATTTTTATAAGATGGATAAAAAGGATTTTTCTGATATCAACGTGAGGAGTCAGGCCAGTCGTGAGATAATGGGATATATCCCGCATTGGATCATCAGGGCAGGGATCGCTGTGATTTTTGTTGTGATTGTGCTTTTGCTTTGTGGGACATGGTTTTTTAAATACCCTGATCTTATCAGGACATCTATCGTCCTGACTGCTGAAAACCCTCCGGCCTCGATTATTGCCAGAAGTAACGGTAAGCTTGAAGCTTTGCTTGTTGATGATAAACAGAAAGTAACAAAAGGACAATGGCTGGGAGTGATTGAAAATACTGCAAATTATCAGGATGTTATCAGATTGAAAAACAACCTCACAATATTTGAGAAATCACTAAATAAAGGATTTATTATCCCCTTTGACAGCATTAACAAGCGTTTAAGTCTCGGTGAAATTCAAACGGCATATTTTGCTTTCATTAATGCTGGTAATGATTTGCAAATATTTAATGATCTGGAATATTTCTCTGAAAAAATTAATATGCTAAATAAGGAGCTCAGCTTACACAGCTCATATTACAATCGCCAGAAAAATCAAAAAGAGATACTTGAGCAAGATTTGCAACTTTGCAGGGATGACTATCTTAGAGATTCAGTTTTGTTAAGCAAAAGATCCATTTCCAAAACAGAATTTGAAAGAAGATTTAGTGCTTATCTTCAGAAACAGTTTGACTTTGAGAATTTCTTGCAGGAGCTTTCAAAAGAAAAGATACAGATGCTTCAGATTGAACAAAAACTACTTGATATTAAATTGAATTTTGAAGAAAAAGGTAGAGGTGTCAGGATTAAAATACTTGAAACAACTGAAAAACTGTTTTCAATGATTGAAGCATGGGAGCAAAAGTTTGTTCTAAAAACCCCTGTCGATGGCATAATAACATTTTCAAATATATGGAATGTGAATCATAATGTTAGCACAGGAGAAAAGGTAATGACTGTTGTTCCTGAAACTCCCAGTACTATGATTGGCAGGATGTTGCTGCCTCTCAAAGGATCGGGAAAGGTTAAGCCGGGATTGGAAGTGAATATTAAATTTTCAAATTTCCCTCCTTCAGAATATGGAATCGTCAAAGGTAAAATAGATGAAATATCTCTCGTTCCTGAGGATAATCACTATTTTGTTGAGGTTAGCTTACCCGAAGGCTTGATGACCACCTATGGCAAAACCCTGGAATTCCATCCGGAGATGCAGGGAGATGCTGAGATAATTACAGAGGATGTTAGCTTGTTGATGAGGATAATGAGGCCTCTGAAGGCATTGTTCAAGAATAATTGAATTAATATTTTCAGGTTGGCAGATTCATTAGTTAGCAAGTTCAAAGGTTCAAAATCTTATAACATAGAGATTTGAACATTGAATCCAGAAATTGACTGGATAGAATAACAGACCGCTCCTCTGGAGCTTGATGGTTTTTATGGTTAAATCTTCTATAAACAGGTCGTCTCTATGAGACTTCGTGTTATTAAAACTAGTTCAATAATATCAATAAAGGCAAACTTAAGAAGTGCTAAGGG
>JAIOTT010000247.1 GCA_021106655.1 Bacteroidales bacterium | reverse complement strand
TTAGTGATTAGTGGTTAGTGATTAGTGGTTAGTGATGGGTTCAGGATTCATAGTTGGAAATTAGAAATTGGAAATTAAGATGAAAAAATATTTTTCTACAATTGTTTTACTCTTGTTTATGATCGCAGCTTATGCAGCTGATACAGGAAAAATAAAAGGGAAGATCACAAATGATCAAAGTGGGGAAGAATTAATAGGAGCAAATATTATCATCAGTGGCACTACAACAGGTACAACAGCAAATATCAATGGTGACTTTGTTATTGATGGACTGGAACCCGGCATTTACTCTATTACTGTCTCCTTTATATCTTACGAAACGAGAACTATTGAGAAAGTTGAAGTAAAAGCTAATTTAGAAATAGTATTAAATATTCAACTTACTGAAAAACTCTATGACCTGGAAGGAGTTAATGTTCAGGCGAGGGCAATAAAGAATACTGAAAACTCCATGCTGGCAATACAAAGGAATTCAGCAACAATTCTTGATGGAATATCTTCAGAGGAGATATCACTTTACGGAGACAAGGACGCTGCATCATCATTAAAAAGAGTTACAGGAATCATTGTTCAGGATGATAAATATATTAATATCCGCGGCTTATCTGACAGGTATCTAAAAACCGAACTTAATGGTTCTGAAATACCCAGCCTGGACCCAAACAGGAATGCACCACAACTTGATATGTTCCCAAGTAATATAGTCGATAATATTCTGGTGTATAAATCCTTCTCACCGGAACTTCCCGGAAGCTTTGCAGGTGGCTATGTTAATATCATAACTAAAGATTTTCCTGAAACTTTTACTTTTCAATTTACTACCTCCATCGGGTTTAATCCACAGGCAAACCTTGATAAAAATTTTCTTTCTTATGATGGCGGAAAATTAGACTGGTTGGGTATAGATGATGGAGCAAGAGACATGCCAGAAGCTGCAAAAGGAGATATTCCTTACAGATATCAGGATGACACAAGACTGGATGCAATAACAGCCTCATTTAATAAAATAATGGAGCCTAAAAAGAAAACCTCATTTTTAAATCATAGCCATAGCATTTCCGTTGGTAACCAAACAATATTTCTTGGAAAACCTCTTGGTATAATAGCGAGCTTAAGCTACGACCGTAAGTTCTCATATTATGATGATGGTGAAGTAGGACATTATAGCCTTAGAAGCAGCGATGCTCCACATCTGCAAAAAGACCTGCAATTAGGTGATGAAAGAGGAAAAATGAAAGTCCTCATGGGAGGAATTCTGAATATGTCATATAAATTAAATGATAATAATACCATAGGATTCAATTTTACCAGAAACCAGTCTGGTATAGATGAAGCCAGATACCAGGAGGGTTATAGCCTTTACCATGAAGTAAATTTCCAAACACGTACTCTGAAGTTGTATGAACGATTATTTACTTCAATACAAATCAGAGGCGATCATACACTAGCTTAAGCAAGAAGTTTAAACATTAAATGGATGACATCGTATGTAGTTTCAAAACACAAAGAACCCGACACAAGGTTTTTTACAAATATTTATGAAAATACCGGTGATTCGGTTCTTTACTTTATAGATATTGCAAAACAGGATGTTCCTTCAAGATATTTCAGGGATCTGACAGAGAAAAATCTCAATGCCAAATTTGATCTGACTCTTCCATTTGAACATTTGAATCCTAACTTTAAAATAAAAGCCGGGGCAGCTACCGTTTATAAAGTCCGTGGTTTTGATGAAAGGATATTTGAATACAGGGATAATAATGATTCTTATTCAGGTAGTATTCCTGATTATCTGGATAATAGTAATATCGGGATGAATGCTCCAGGCTATCCTGATTATTTTGGTTTATTTATTAGTGATGCTACTCAATTGAGTAACACTTATGACGGGTATCAGTTGCTTGTTTCAGCATATCTTATGGGTGACATTGAAATAACTAAAAAACTGCGCCTCGTTGCAGGTGTCAGGCCTGAGTATACTAATATGTTAGTTGAAAGTAGAAATCCTTCAAATCCGAAGGGAGTGCTGGATGTATTACACATATTACCTGCAGTAAATTTAACTTATTCGCCTAATGATAAAATGAACTTCAGAGGATCATTTGCTAAAACACTTGCAAGGCCAACCTTCAGGGAGCTAGCGCCATATTCCTCATTTGAATTTAGTGGTGACTTTATCTTTACAGGAAATGCAAATCTTCAAAGTACATTAATCAATAATTTTGATGTCAGATGGGAGTATTTTTCAAGGCCGGGTGAAGTTTTCTCAGCAAGTTATTTCTACAAAAGGTTTCTCAATCCTATTGAAAGAACATTTATTCCTGAAGCCAGTAATGATGAGATCACATTTGAAAACGTTGGAACAGCGCAAGCTCATGGAATTGAATTCGATATACGAAAAAAACTCGACTTTATCCCTTTACTGAAAAATACGAAAGCAGGTGCAAATTTTGCTTTTATACACACAACAGTTGCAATTGATGATCAGGAACTGGCAGCAATCCACGCCACAAATCCTTATCATGGAACTACAAGGGAAATGTATGGACAAGCCCCATTTATTTGTAATGCTTTCCTTGGTTATTCCAGTAAAGAAAATGGAATATCAACAAATATAAATTACAATATCTCAGGTAAGAAACTTGCTATTGTTGTAAAAGGAGGAACACCAAATATTTATGAACAGCCGCGCAATCAGCTTGATTTTAACTTTAAAAAGAAGTTTGGTAAGATATCACTGAGGTTCTCTGCGAAAAACCTTCTGAATTCCCCGTACAAACAAACGTATGCTTATAAGGATGTTGAGTATATATTTTCAGAATATAATCTTGGCAGGGAGTATTCGGTTGGGTTTAGTTATTTGATTAAATAGTAATTTGCTACGCTGTAATTCACCCTTCGGGTGTCATTCATTGTCATTTGCACTTCGTGCGTCATTAGCTTCGCGTCATTTAGTTAATTGGTTAAGTATGTTAATTAGGTGAGGAGGGAAGAATATTTGAGGAGTGTGTTCATATCAATTTTTCACACAATTGTAAATTAAGATGGTCAGTGTATGTGCCGGCTTGTGCGATTTGGCTGCACTGGCGGGTTGCTAATTTTGAACTAAAGTTACGGTTTTATATTTGACTGCCCGCCTACGGGCAAAATTTTTCTCCTGTACAAGCAGACATATTCACCGTGTTATGACGTGTAATTTACTTTGGAAAGAATTTATATATATCCTTCCTATGTAAACACCTAATAAATTCAACTGAAGATTCGGAAATAATAATACCTAAGCGATAATCTCCAACTTTAATTCTAAAATCATTAGAGCTACCTCTAAGTTTTTTAATATTTTCTATTTGCTTAAGATGATTGGCTTGTTGAACATTGACGATTGAATCAGCGATCTTTCCTAAGAGTATTTGATCTTTGATCTTTTTCGTGTCTTTTTGAAATGTTTTATCAATCTTTACTTCCATTGCGAAGTTCATTTAAGAATTCTTCAGTATCAACATATTCACCTGTCTTGCCTTTTGCTATAGCAATAGAAAATCCATAATTCTCTATTTCATCTTTGGAAAGTTTCCTGGCAGCAATACCAAGTTTTCTTGCTAATTGAAGAATTAAGCTTAAATCATGATTTGAATCTGTATGTAAAATTGCGCTTTCCATGTCTAGTGTTTTATGCAAAGATAATTAAAAATAATCGTTTTGGTTATTTAATTATACGCCATAACGTCCAGTGTATTTGTCGACTTGTGCGTTTGACCATACTGGCGGTATAGCGTTTATTTATTAGTTTTCAAGTTTTTATATTATTGTCCACCCTAGCGGGTAATTCACTTCGTGTAGTTTGCTGCGCGTTACTTAGTTAATTGGTTAAGTAAGTTAATTAGGTGAGTAGGGAAGAATGTTTGGGCGCGTAATTTTTCACCATTAAATTACCACTTAATGCGAATCAAGAGTTGAAAAAATAATATGCTGAAAATTAGCCACTAAGGCATGAAGACACAAAGATATCACGAAGACTGACAAATGGCGGCATTATTAACTTTGTGAACCTTA
>JAIOTT010000370.1 GCA_021106655.1 Bacteroidales bacterium | reverse complement strand
CTTGATACTCAATACTTGATACTCAATACTATTTAGCAATCAAACTAATATACGGGATAAGAACCTCTTCCATTGATATCCCGCCATGCTGGAAGGTATCCCTGTAATATTTTACATAATAGTTATAATTATTAGGGTATGCAAAGAAGTCATTTTTCTTACTGAAGATATATGAAGTACTTACGTTCAATTTTGGCAGAAAGGCATCGTTAGGATTCAGGACTTCAAAAACTTCCTTTTTATCATATTTAAGACTTTTACCGGATTTATACCTCAGGTTCGTTGTAGTATTTCTGTCGCCAACAACTTTAACCGGGTTATTTACTCTCACTGTACCATGATCTGTTGTAATTACAACCCTGGCTCCTTTTTCTGATAAATATTTAAATATGTCAAAAAGAGGTGAATGTTCAAACCACGACATAGTAAGAGAGCGGTATGCTGCTTCATCATCAGCCAGCTCCCTGATCACTTCCATCTCAGTTCTGGCATGTGAAAGCATATCCACAAAATTATAGACTATTATATTTAGCGGATTACTCATAAGGTTTGGCAGATTCTCAACCAATTTTTTGCCGGCACCAAGATTCAAAATTTTGTTATATGAATACTTTACATCTTTCCCAAAGCGCTTCAGATATTCACCAAGCAATTCTCCCTCAAAACGGTTTTTTGAGCCATCTTCATCTTCATTTACCCAATATTTAGGATATTTCTTTTCAATTTCCGATGGTAATAATCCTGCAAAAAGTGCATTCCGTGCATACTGAGTTGTAGTGGGCAGAATGCTGTAATAAATCTCATCACTTTCAATCCTGAAATATTCTTCAATTAAAGGTTGAAGAACTTTCCACTGATCATAACGGAAATTATCGATAAGAATCAGGAATATCGGGTCCTCCCCTTTAATCTTCGGAAACAACTTTTCCCTGATCAAAGTATGAGATAGCAGAGGTTTTTCTTTTTCACTGCTCCTGAGCCAATCCAGGTAATTGTTTTCAATAAACTTTGAAAAAACCTGATTTGCTTCATCTTTCTGCATTTTCAAAACCTCATTCATACCGCTATCTTTCGACTTTTCAAGCTCAATTTCCCAATAAACCAACTTCTTATAGATTTCAACCCATTCCTGAAAATTAAGGTCATTTGTGATCTCCATGCCAATATTTCTGAATTCCTGTTGATAAGCGTGAGTCGTTCTCTCACTTACTAATTTTTTTGTTTCCAGATTTTTTTTAAGACATAATAATATCTGATTTGGTTTAACAGGTTTTATCAGATAGTCTGAAATATTAGAACCAATGGCATCTTCCATAATAGCCTCCTCTTCACTTTTAGTTATCATAACTACAGGAAGATTCGGGTATAGGTTCTTTAACTGAGATAAAGTTTCAATACCTGAAAGTCCGGGCATGTTTTCATCCAGAAAAATGATATCAAAAGTCCGGGTTGTTAAAACTTCCAGAGCCTCATCACCACTGATGGATGAATGAACAGTATATCCTTTCTGTTCTAAAAATATTATTAAGGGTTTAAGCAAATCTATTTCATCGTCAACCCAAAGAATGTTTACCTTATCCATATTATAAAATTACTAATTATTTAAGAATTATTTGAATTAAAAATCTACAACTAATCAATGACATAATTATACAGATATACAATAAAGAAGTTTGGAGTTCCTAGAGTTAGGAGTTCAGATTGCAGGCTTTACTGCTACTGCCATTGCTACTTCTCCATCTTTATACCTTTATACCTTTACACCTTTATACCTTTGAACCATCTACCTTGTTCACAAAAAAAGCTCCTAATTTGTACAATTCAATGCTGCCTTTTTTTGATTAACTTTTATTATCTACATAAATGTCGTAATATTGAAATTTATTGTACTGTCAGGAAAATATTTGTATATTGGTTTCCTAACTGGCAAAAAAATCTTGCATTAAAAACACTAAAGCACAAAAACCCACAAAAAGAGACATCCAAATATAATAATGGGAAAGCTTGAGCCTAATAAAAGAAAAATATTCAATGATCCTGTTTATGGTTTTATTACTATACCGGGAGAATTGATTTTTGACATAATAGAACATCCTTATTTTCAAAGGCTGAGAAGAATTAAACAACTTGGCTTAACACACCTTGTGTATCCAGGGGCCTTGCATACACGTTTTCATCATGCAATGGGAGCAATGCACCTGATGACCCAGGCGATCAGCGTTATCCGCTACAAAGGACACCAGATCACCGAAAAAGAAGCTAATGGTGTTTTGATTGCAATTCTTTTACATGATATTGGGCATGGCCCCTTTTCACATGCATTGGAAAACTCTATTGTTTCAGATCTGAACCATGAAGATCTTTCTGAAATTTTCATGGACAAGCTGAACCAACACTTTGATGGAAAATTGTCGCTGGCTTTGGATATATTCAGAGACACCTACAAAAAAAAATTCCTTCATAAACTGGTTTCCAGTCAACTCGACATGGACCGTCTTGATTACCTGAAGAGAGACAGTTTCTTTACCGGAGTTTCCGAAGGAGTGATCAACTCCGACAGAATTATTAAGATGCTGAATATTGAAGGCGATCAGCTTGTTGCTGAAGCAAAAGGAATATACTCCATTGAAAAGTTTATTATAGCCAGAAGATTAATGTACTGGCAGGTATACCTCCACAAAACAGTTATTGCTGCAGAATATATGCTCGTGAAAATATTACAACGAGCAAAAGTGCTTGCTGAAAAGGGTGAAGCACTCTTTGCCACTCCCAGCCTTGAAATTTTTCTTCAAAACAGATTTAATAAAACTGATTTTCTCAATGATAAAACATTGATCACTACATTTGCAAGGCTTGATGATTTTGACATATTTACATCAATAAAAGTATGGGCGACGCATAAGGATAAGGTATTATCAACTCTATGTACCAATATGGTCAATCGTCAACTATCCAGGATAGAGATAAGAAACTCGAAATTTCCAAAAAGCTATATTAAAGAGATCAGGGAAATGACGAAAAAGGACTTTTCTGTAAGTGGCAAGGAAGTCGATGGTCTTGTTTATTCATATCTTAT
>JAIOTT010000512.1 GCA_021106655.1 Bacteroidales bacterium | reverse complement strand
CAATGATGTATTATTTACAGGGACTATCTTTTAGAGAATTTTTAAACTTTTCATTAAAAACCAATTTTGATATATACACCTTAGATGAAATAATAAATAATCAGCAAAAACTATCTATTGAAATATCGGCTACCCACATAAAGTTGGACAAATATAACACGATTAATTACAGGAAATAAAATTGGGAAAATATAATTTCTAATTATTTTTCAAAAAATGCCGCTCATTTTGCTTTATTAAACCATTGGTAAGCTGTTCGTATGCTAATCTGGATTTTCCATTTCTTTTGAGCATACTGCATTACTAACCTGCCGCCCCACAACTTTCCTTCTAAATCAAAATTTTCAGGTAGCTGTTTTATTGCTTTCTTTAATTCATTTAATTTCAATGGGGTAAGCTTTGATCGTTTACCTACTTTCCCTTTTTTCAGGAGTTCTTTTACTCCACCCTTACGCAACTGCTCTTTCCACAGCCTAACAGTCTCTCTGGTAACCCCCATCACATTGCATACATGCTTCATTTGGTTACCTTTATGTAATGCTAATATAGTATGACATTTCAATATTGTCTTTGATTGATTGCTTTTTTGTATCCAATCTTCTATTTCTTTAATGTTTATGTTGGTTAAATCAACTTTTCTACCTGCTTTTTTCATATCTTTATAGAATTATTTATGAATATCTTGCAAAGATATAAAAAAGTATTAATATTGTCAAATAATATAAAACATTATTATTAATGCTTTTTCATTATTGGTGTAAATGTCGGTTGTGATAAGGCGCAGTAAAATATAGATATACATGAAAATAAGACAGAAAATATTGGCTATATTTAAAAGAAAAGAGGAAACAATCCGGGAAATTTCAAAGGCTACTAATATTCCTAAAAGCACAGTCCATTACCTAAAACAAAAAATCCGGAAACGTATTAAGTCAATTGGTACAGATTTTTGGGAAACTGAACTTGGGAATCAATTTACCATTAAGTTGGTTACATCTGCCATTTATGTGTTTGGTATCAAATCAGGTAATGGTGCCGGACGGTTCAAAGAGTTTTTTGAACTGTTGGAACTGGAAAACTACCTTCCAACATCGGAATCCACCATATTAAACATTATCAGGCACATTGAAGGCCTTATTTTGGAATACAAGAAAATGGCAGAGCAAGAAGCACATTCCAAAGTAAAGGAAATTGAACTAATACTTGGTGTAGATGAAACTTGGTTCGATAAAATGTACCTGGTGTGCCAGGAACTATCAAGTGGGTATATCTTTTTTGAAACAGAATCTGAACAAAGGGATGCTGCCACTTGGGATAAGCATATTAAAAAAAACTCTTTAAGTTACTCCCAAATGCCACAATCAGATATTTTGTAAGTGACCGTGCAAAAGCCCTTGTTAGCTTAGCCGTTGTTGTCCATAAAGTTACCAGTGTTGCCGATTGTTTTCATTTTAAATATTGTATTAACAAGTTGCTCTGTTTGGCTTTGGCCAGTAAGCTGCGATGGGCCAAGTCAGATTTTACTACAGCATTAAAAACATGCTTTTCCGAACAGATTGAAATTACTTCAGAAAAATATGCCCAAATTCAGTTTTATACAGATTTATATGTGGAAACAATGCGGAACATATCACATATAATTCATCCGTTTTATCAGGGAAATAAAATAAACACCTCTGATATGGCTGAAATGGAAATAAATACAGAACTCTCGAATATCGAACAGATTGTTGACGACTGCAAAATAACAGACAAGTACAACCTGTTTTCCAAGGCACAACAACAAGTACCTGATGTTGTGTCCGTAATTTCTTTATGGCATCAGATGAAAGAAGAAAAATTGGCACAGATGGGGCTATCTGATAATATAGGCAAATGGTTCAGGGAATACTTACTCCCAAAAACTTATTGGAAATTTGCCATAAAAAGAACAAAGCACAAGCCAACCCGAAATAAGTTAAACCGGGAATTACAAAAAATCGGACAAGCAAACATAAACGAACCAGAGGGGGAGGGTTTGTCAAAAAATGAAATTGAACAATTGTCAGAAGCGGCAATTGACCTGTGCCGAAAATTCCAAAGGGCATCATCTCAGGTCGAGGGGCGCAATGGGTATTTGTCATTAATAAACCACAACCAACGAAGTTTTGATGACACAAGATTAAAAGTATTAACTGTTGTTCATAATTTCGGTATAAGGGGGCTTGATCAAAAAACACCGGCAGAACGATTGTTTGGTGATAATTTACAATTCAAGCCACTGGCCAATTATATTATAGATAATTTCGGAGATTTGCCAAGATCCAGAAATCGATATCTATCTGGCTAAGTACCAATTTTGTCCAACTTTATGTGGGTAGCCAAAAATTGAATAAATATATAAGCTGGTGTAGAAGCGATTTAACTGTAATGGGAGTTAATGACATAAAAACAGAATATAATATAATTATTGATTATAAAGAGTTTGATATTGTTGTATGATTAGAATGAGACTAAAAAGAACAATAAACGTCCGGCAGTTGGCAGTCAGCAGTTGGCAGTCGGCAGTTCGATGTATAGAAATTATTCAACAATTTAACAATGAAACCATAAAACCATTTTATTATTTCTATTTTATTAACTAAAAAATGTACAATAATGAAAAACAAAAACTTTATATTAAAATTTGTAATAGCTATAACTATTACGTTTGGGTTTTCGGCTTATGCCAATGCTCAAAATCCTTTTAATTACTGTCTTGATTTTGATGGAACTGATGATTATGTGCAAATAGCTGATAACAATTCACTTGATGTAACAACAAATTATACAATTGAAGTTTGGATAAAACCGGAATCTTTCTCATGGTTAGGCGGAATTGTTACAAAATATCATGTTGGAGGTTCAAAT
>JAIOTT010000264.1 GCA_021106655.1 Bacteroidales bacterium | reverse complement strand
CCCAATCTTTAAGTGTTGGGGGGATTTTTTTTAGGTTTGTTGAGTGGTATAATGAATGAGACGGCTGAGTATGGTTAACCACACCCTTTCTGACTTTTCAACCTTTCGACCTTTTTGGCCTTTAAAACAAATATCGTATTTTTGGACTGTCGATAATTGTAAAAAGGCAACAAAGTACCACTTAGACCCGCACTTATGAAAAAGATCTTTATTGTTATTGCTGTTTGTATTGTTTCCCTGATTTCCTGTACTTCTAAAAAGGACTTGAAATATACTGATCTCTATAAACGTTTATAGGTATACTATTGTCCTTAAATCCGATTATACTTTTAAATGCCAAAAAGGTCGAAAAATTGAAACTTCAGAAAGGATGTGTTTAACCATACACATCCGTCTCATTCATTATACCACTCAACAAACCTAAAAAAAATCCCCCCAACACTTAAAGATTGGGAGGATGAACATATATAGAGATTAGGAATTATCGTAAAACATGTGCTCTCTCAACTACATAGTTTCAGTTGTTGGGTTAATGCAATAACAATCGAATTACGTGCGAAGCACAAATTACAATGAATTACGCGAAGCGAATAACCACTTACATACTCAACAACTCTACACCATAGACCCATAAATCAACCCGCTAACAGTGGCCATGATAGAAACGAGGATTACATAAACGATAGTTTTCTGTGTTCCTATCACGCTTCTGATAACTAACATATTAGGCAACGACAGTGCCGGTCCGGCTAAAAGTAATGACAGGGCAGGACCCTGTCCCATCCCATTGTTCAGTAAGCCTTGTATTATAGGTATTTCAGTAAGCGTGGCGAAGTACATAAATGCTCCGAATATCGAAGCAAAGAAATTTGAGAAGACAGAGTTACCACCTACAAGAGACGCCACCCACTCATTGGGAATTAAACCTTCACCATCAGCTGTTCCAAGTAATAAGCCGGCAATTAAAACACCGGCAGCAAGCAACGGCATTATCTGCTTGGTAAAACCCCAGCTTTCTCTTAGCCATTCTCTAGATTCGCCGGGTGTGATCATTGTAAGTATTGTTAACCCGATAACTGCAATTACAAAAGGTATTGTTGGCTGTGAAGGAAAAATGAAAGCAGTTACAATCACCGGTATCGCTGCAAGAATAACGTATGCAACTTTCATTTTTAGTATTTTTATTAAAGAGAAAATGAACATTAATCCGAAGAATGCTGTGATCTGCCACTTATTTGCCCAGATCCAAAACATTAAACCTTCCTCCATATCAGGCCTTCCCCAGTTTACAAATACAAGTATCAATACCAAAACAAAGAAATGATATGCAGTTTGCCAGATGGGACGTTCTTCTTTTACATCTGGGAAATCCATTTTCTCTATTCTCTCTTTTTCTTCTTTCTTGTATATCAATGACATAATTATGCCAATAACAATACTGAAAACAATGGCACCAATAATACGCGCCATCCCAAGATCAAAACCTAAAATTCTTGCTGTCAGAATGATTGCTAAAATGTTTATTGCCGGGCCTGAATATAAAAATGTAATTGCCGGACCTAAACCTGCACCACGTTTATGAATACTTGAAAATAATGGTAAGATAGTACAACTGCAAACAGCAAGGATAGTTCCTGAGAGTGAGGCAACAAGATATGCTTTCCATTTTTTCGCTTTGGCACCAAAATACTTGATCACAGCTCCCTGGCTAACAAAAACAGCGATCACACCTGCAATAAAAAAAGCAGGGATCAGGCATAATACGACATGCTCACGGGCATACCACCTTGTTAATTCAAAAGCTTCCAGAACAGCATTATTGAATCTTATACTGCCTAAAGGCATGAAATATGCAAAGAGGAAGAATCCAAGTATCCAGGCAAATATTTTAAGCTCTCTTTTCCATTCCATGGATTAAGTTATTAGTTATATGTTATTTTTGTTTGGTAAAAGAGATAACTGCAGTTTTAGGATAACCGGCACCGATCAAGAAATGACAGTTTCTTAATTGTCCTTGTCATATTTTATTTAATCTCAGCAAAAACTGTAATGCTATAAATTCCTGTTTTACTCATCTTGAATTCTTCAAGTTCAGATTTAGTCAAATAATTATTCAGAATGTCATCAGGAATAATTATCTCCTTTTCTTTTTGTATGATGATATTTGTAAATCCGGATCTCTTAATTATATTGATATAATCTTCTTTTTGAATTGCACCAGCAACACATCCGGCATACATTTCAGCATCCTTAAGAAGTTTTTCAGGTAAATTGCCAGAGAGGACTACATCTGATATGCTGAAATGACCACCTTGTTTTATAACCCTGAATATTTCTTTAAAAGCTTTCTCCTTGTCAGGGACTAAATTTAAAACACAATTGCTGATCACAACATTAAAGCGGTTGCTTGACAAAGGCATTTCCTCAATATCACCCCTGACAAATTCAACATTTGTGAATCCAAGTTTTTTTGTATTCTCACTTGCTTTTTTTAACATTGCACTGGCAAAATCAAGTCCGACAACATGGCCTGTTTCACCGACGATTGCACGTGCAACAAAACAGTCATTGCCGGCACCTGATCCCAGATCAAGGACATTATCACCAATGTTTAATTGTGCAAATTCTGTAGGCAGGCCACAACCTAAACTCAGGTCGGCATCAGCATTGTATCCCCTGAGATTGCTGTAGTCTTCACTGAAAATAGTATAATCCATATCATCGCAGCATGAGGTGCTTCCACAGCATGATGACTTATTCTGTGTATCACTTTGAGTTGCGATAAGGTTATATTTTGACCTGACAATTTCTTTAAGATCTTTTTCTCTAATTTTCATTTGTTTAAAAGCTTAGCTAATTATTTCTTTGTGTGAATTGACGAGTTAACCTGGCAATTTTTTGTAGAATTTAGAAAAACTGTCTTTTATCTCATCTCTTATTTCTCTGTATACTTTAAAGATTTCTTCCTCTGTTCCTTCTGCATCAGCAGGATCTTCAAAACCAATATGCATATTGTGCTTGACATTTCCTGTGAAGGAAGGACAACTTGTTTTTGCACTACCGCAAACAGTTACCACATAATCAAAGTTTTTATTTAAAAACTCATCAACTGATTTTGGGGAATTCATGCTCAGGTCAATTCCTTCTTCCTCCATCACTATTATTGTTTTTGTATTTACTTCTGCTTCCGGATGAGTTCCTGCAGAGTATACTTCCAGCCTGTTGTCGAAAGACTTTAAAAAACCCTCAGCCATCTGACTGCGACAACTGTTACCGGTGCATAATATTAAAATTTTCATAATTTTTTTTAACTTGAGGGTTAACCTGGTTATAGCAATCATGGCTAAAAAATGATTTATATGACCCCAGCCGGGGTCACATGTTGTTCTTGATTACTTTTTTCTATAAATATTTGATGCCTCCGGCATCATGTTTTTGCCTTTAGTAATTAATTAAAAAAATAAATTATTGTAAGATAGATGCCCACAGCAATAAAAATCGCAGAGACGATCCTGCGAAACCATTTTTCAAAAGCTTTTACCCTATTATAAACACTACCAATACCTCCAACCGTATATGCTATGAACCATGCAAAAATGATTACGGGTAAACCGGTGCCAATGGCAAAAATTACCGGAAGGTAAAGGCCTGAAGAGCTTGAAATGGTCATGGGTATGAGCATACCGAAATATAATACTCCGCTATACGGACAAAATGCCAGGGCGAAAACTATTCCCAGTAGTAAAACTCCCCAAAAGCCTGAGCGACTTTTTTGCTCAGCTTTTTCAGTTAGTTTTCCCAGCCCCGGGATTTTTATTCTGATAATATCAAGCATAAATAATCCGATAATTATCAAAATTGGTCCCAGGAATTTTTCTCCCCATTCCTGTATGAAAGACTGAATTTTAAACTGGCTGGCGCTAAAATAGAAAATCAATCCTATTAGTGTATAGGTTATGGCACGCCCAAGAGTGTAAACCAGTCCGTTAATGAAAACCTTTCGTTTTTTATTTATGTCTTTTCCAATATAGGCAATAGCAGTGATATTTGCTGCCATAGGACAGGGGCTGATCGCAGTCATTAACCCTAAGATAAATGCTGATAAAAAAGGCAATTGATTACTGTCAAACCAATCTTGTAGTATCTCCATAATTCCATTATTCTATCCATCCAAATTATCAGGACTGACCCAAAAGTTTATCGACAGTCTTCCGGATTGCCTTCTTGAATTTCTCAGGCTTGCTACGTGCATACATAAAACCCTCATTTGTCAGGTTAACAATTTTTGTGCCTGAAATAAATAATAAGGTTGGCCCTGAAACTTCATATTTTTCGATAAGTGATGTGCTGGTGTCTTCTCCAAGATCCAGTGATTGACAAACTATTTGATCATTCTCCGTTTGCTCAGAATAAAATTCTTTGAGAGCGGCTTTTGTCACATCTTCAACAGCATTACAGGTTGCGCATCTTCGTGTATTGTGAAAATAATAAACCTCAATTTTTTGGGTCTTAAGAGTATTGTCATTTTTTGTGGTGTTTTTATCTACTGAATTATTACCACATGCTGCAATATTTATTGTAATAAACAGCAGGATTAGGAAAGATGTTAATGTTTTCATAGTTTATTAGAATTAAATTGTTATATTGATAAATTGTTATATTGTTAAATTTTTATATTGCTCATTTGTAAGTAATTTCCTTTATTTTGATTTTTCGTTTCAGTTAAAATATTCCTTCAGGGAATTCTGATAATAACGAGAAAACTTAATTTTAAATCTTTTTCCTATTTAACTAATTAACTATTTAACAACTTAACCCTGACAGTAGACAGGTGTTAAGCTATTTGTATAGTTTAACCTAAACTGTTAGCACTTATAATTGTTTTAACTTCATCTACTGAAGGAAGCCTTCCTTTGAGAACTATTTTGTCGTTGATAATAAGGCCTGGAGTTGAGATAATTCCTAGACTCATTATTTCCAGTATGTCAGTAACTTTAATAATATCAGCTTTGATATCCAGTTCAGCAACAACATTGCGAACAAGTTTTTCCAGTGTAATGCAATTAGGGCATCCGGGCCCAAGTATTTTTATTTCCATTTTTTATATTTAATTTGTTTACATAATTCGTAGTTCGCAAATCAGCGAACAAAGATATAAAAAAAATTATATCTGCAAGAATTCTTTAAAAAGTTTTTGAGCTAATCTCCAATTTTCTTGATTGAGGCAATATTTAATTTTAGGTTGCTCAATTTCTCCCTGTATCAAACCGGCATTTTTTAGTTCTTTCAGATGCTGTGACAGTGTTGATTTTGCAATTGGTAAAACTTCGGAAAGGTTGCCACTATAGCAGCATGATTGTTTTGACAGCAATTCAATAACATACAATCTTACCGGATGCCCAAGAGCTTTGGCAAAGCGGGCGGTAAGTTTTTGGTTTTCCGAAAAGGTTTTTTTTGTTAATTCCATATAGCAGGGTTATTTCAGTTCGCAAATATACGAATAGTTTTTTTAATGTGATAATGTGTTAATTTGAAAATTTGAAAATGGGAAGAATTGTTGCGGGTTGCAAGTTACAGGTTGCTGGTTTAACTCATAACCATTGTTCAATTGCTCGATTGTTACATTGTTGTTTTTATTATTGACATTTCACCTTTGTAATGCTATTTCAACACCGGAGGTGTGATATGTCGGTAACAAAATAAAACACAATTAAGTGCCGTAGGTACGGAATACTATAATTTGAAAATGAGTTAATTTGAAAATTTGAAAATAGGAAGAATTGTTGCGGGTTACGAGTTGCGAGTTCTATTTATCAGATTTAAATGCAGGATTTATTGTTTACCTTTTTACTTATAAATATACTAATGGGGTAATACCCAATTCATGAGAAGAAAATACTACACGAGTTTAGTACATTAAAAAATATAGACTAATGATTTCAGATGAGAAAATAATAAATAAGATTTACTATATCAGGAACCAAAAGGTTATGATAGATAAAGATCTTGCAGAGTTGTATGGGGTTGAAACAAGAGTTCTTAATCAGGCAGTAAGAAGGAATTTAAAACGCTTTCCCGGGGACTTCATGTTTCAAATGACCCAAAAGGAGTTTAAAGATTGGATATCACAAATTGTGATATCCAATGCGGAAAAAATGGGTTTACGCAAACTACCATTGGTTTTTACCGAACAAGGAGTTGCCATGCTATCAAGTGTTTTAAATAGCAATACAGCTATAATGGCAAATATCCAAATAATCAGGGTTTTTACAAAAATGCGCAATATTATTGAGTCTCATAAAGAGATACTTAGTAAACTAAGTGAGTTTGAAAAGAAGGAGCTTGAACAAGATGATCAAATCATTTTAATTTTCGAATACCTGAAAAATCTTGAGCAATTCAGACAGCAGGAGTTAGATCAAAATAAAAGAAAACGAATTGGATACAGGCAAGAAGAAAATGGATAAATCTGGTTAATGTGTTAATATGGTGATGAATAATTGGTTGCGGGTTACGAGTTTCGTGTTGCAGGTTTTGAAACTTCTAATTCATAATCCATAATTGAAGTGCAGAATTGTATATCTGTATACCTGAATATCTGTACGTCTGTATATCTGAATATTTGTATAAAAAAAAGGGACATAGCATGCTATATCCCTAAAAGTCGTCGGAGTGGCAGGACTCGAACCTGCGACCACTTGCACCCCATGCAAGTACGCTAGCCAACTGCGCCACACCCCGAGGTTATTGGCGCAAAGGTAGGAATTTTTTTTAATTACAGGCGAAAGTTACAGAGTAAGTGATATTGCAAAGAAATTTTTCATCGACAATATTGTCGATGAAAAAACAAAACAAACATAATTTTTTTTTATCTTTGAAGTGGTACACTTTTAAGTATCCTTCCTGCTACAGTTTTAAAGATCATTAACAACTAAAAAACCTGGTCGCATAAAAACTCAAATTTAGATATTATGCATTCAAGCTTATGGGAACTGATTGGTCAAATTACTCAATTAGACAAGGATGAAATAGAACTTCTTAAAAATAGTTTTAAACCATTCTTCCT
>JAIOTT010000386.1 GCA_021106655.1 Bacteroidales bacterium | reverse complement strand
CCTGGTATTGCATCATAGATGTTCTTTAGTTCCCTTGCCCAGCCATAATATTTATGAACTTCATCCAGAAACAGATACTCACCTCCCATTTTCCTAAATTCCTCTGCAAGATCATACACTCTATTCTCAGTAAAATAAAAATCATCAAGTCTTACATACAATACTTCATGATCCTCTGTTTGAAGTTGCTTTAGCTTTTGCAATAATAATGTTGTTTTACCAACTCCTCTGGCACCAATAATTCCATTCATTCTCCATTTCCAGTCGATGTTTCCTTTTATATTTCGCTGGTAGGGATACTTTATCGAATTAATGTTAAATAAAGATTTTTCGATTAAATTTTCCATTTCATTTTCTATTTAGAATACTGCAACTATAATTTTAGTTATTCCATTCACCAAAATTAATAATATTTTGCTTATTCCAACCACCAATCCTGAAAATCTTTAAACTTGCCTTACGAACTTCTAAACCCGAAACTTTCGATCCTTTTCTCATTTTCAAATTATTATCCTCCACTGGTCAGATGTAGTACAGCAACATCATCACCATCTTTAATTGTTGCAGTATTGTAAAAATCTTTTTTTATAAGTACTCCATTTATCTTTATAACTAAAAATTTAAATGTAAAGTTTTTATATTTCAGCAGTTCTGTTATAGTAAGAGAATCTGCTCCAATAGCTTCTTGTCTGTTATTTAATGTAATTTCCATGCTCCTTGCTCTATGCCAGCTGAATAATATGATATATGTATGCCACTTAGTAATTGCCTCTACCAAGCAAAATCTCCAGCACTTGATTAGCTTGCATGTTTGCAACTATGCCAACTCTTGGAGCCAGAGGAGGAAGATCATCCGAAACTTCAGTTTCCCCATCTCCACAAATAATCAATCTTCCAGAATAACTGGTAGTAATCGAATTATTATTCCCCCAGCCAGCAAGACCCACTCCTGAAACAATTATTTTATCAGGCATCTCTGACAATACCGTTTCAATGATCATGTGTTTCATCTCAGCAAGATCAAAAGCTTCTACTATTACATCACAATCTGAAAATATTTTAATGATATCTTTTGCTTGAAGCTTAATGTCTATTGCATTTACCTTCACTTCAGGATTGATCAGGTTAATATTATTCCTGAGAGCAATAACTTTTTTTTGCCCCAATTGATGCAAAAAGTAATACTGACGGTTTAAATTAGATTTATCAATAACATCAAAATCAGTAATAATAAGATTCCCAACACCAACTCTTGCCAGTGCAACAGCACAGTTTGATCATAAACCACCAGCACCTGCTATGCCAACAGTTTTATTTTTTAATATATCAGATAAATTTTCAGGCATGAATCTTTAGCAAAAATATAAGTTTTTATTATATAATGCTAATATTCCGGAATTTGAAACAATTACCCTCTTTTGCTTATTTGAGAAAGTAATTTTTCGTTAAGGATTGTGATTTTTTTTCCATCAAGATGTATGATATTATCTTTTTTGAGTTCATTCAACAGCCTTGAAACACTTTCTCTTGAACAACAAGCCAAATCGCCTAATTCATGTCTTGTCATTGGTATTACAAAACTATTGCTGTCAAAAATATCATTGGCGAGATAAATCAAAGCCTCTGCTAATCTCCCCGGACCTTGTTTTTGAAGGTGGTTTACGCAATATTTATAAGTGTGTAATTCACATTTACATAAATCATTCAGAATCTCATAAGCGAATTTGCCATTGCTATAAATAAACCTCCTGAAAGTTTCGGTACTTATAAAACACACATTTACTGATGTGATAGCAGTAGCAGAATAATGGTTAATTACATCACCAAATGTTGTAGGTATCCCGAGGAAGGTTGGTCCCTTATTTATCTTGATTATCTGCTCCCGTTCAGGTCCTTTGATATGGATTTTTACTAAGCCCTCTCTTATAAATATTATGTTAGAGGATAAGGCATCCTGTTTAAAAATAAGATCGCCTTTAGAGAATTGCGTTTTAAAGCAATTACCCTCCAGCTCCTTTAGTTCATCGTAATCAAGGGTCTCAACAGCCGCTGATTTAAAATGACAATATTCACATATTTCATAAAGCATCACTTTGCAATTATAGTATATACAATATTTAAAAACAAATTTTTTATGTGTCCTGCATCACATTTTTGTATTATATGCAACACATATATATCTGTCTCATATCATTTGTAAGCCTATCTTACATCACGTCAAAAAATTAGACTATAAAGTTACAACAATATAATTTTGTATTGTATTAATTAACATATATTTTTTATAAAAAAAGATTATTACTAACTTCTTTTATACACATTATAAAAACCAAAAGCTATGGAAACTCAAGAATTAATCAGGATTAAGTCAGACAAGGTAATTGATGAAAGACCAAAGGAAACTCAAGAATCAATCAGGATTAAGTCAGACAAGTTAATTGATGGAAGAGCAAGATATTGCCCTGAATCATTACTAGCTGCAAAAATTGCCTTTATTGATCTAAAAAGCGGTCAAATTTTAGAACTGATAACATCACATGAAGATTGCAAAGTAGATGTTCCAAAATGGGCCAAGGCAAAAGGTCATGAATACCTGGGATTTGTTGAAGACTCAGGTTATTATAGATTTTATTTGAAAAAAGCTTAAAAAACGCAAGTGAAACTATGGCCAATTCAAAACCAAAAATACTTGTTTTCTCAACAGATAAGATTTCCGACCCTGCAATTGATTTGGCAGGATTGCTTAAAATGTATTATCCGGCAAGGGCTTTTACTATCATAGTACCTTGTTCAAGCGCCATAAAACCACGATGGATCATGTTTGCTTTCGAACAAGGATTCGATGGTGTTTTTATTGCTGCAGATGGTACTGATTGTCCTTATGATCCAGCTTGTACGGATAAAACAGCACAAATCCTTACAATCACCCAGGAACAAATGAAAGAAAAGGGTATTGAGCCTGCCAGACTGAAAATGGCAGCAATTTGTTCTGTTTGTGCCGAGCCTTTTGTGAAATACATGAAGAGTTTTACGGAATATTTATCTCAAAACAATTAAATATGCAGGAAGAAAACAAAAACCCGGAATTTGATGTTCTCGTTATCGGGGGGGGAATT
>JAIOTT010000331.1 GCA_021106655.1 Bacteroidales bacterium | reverse complement strand
TGCTCCTTTATCTTTTGCTGTGAGAGCTTTTCCTCTTTCATCACTATATTGTTCATACCAGCTCTCAGGATCATCAAGCTCAGGATCACCTCTTAATATCATTACCCATTTATCAGTGACATCAATTCCTTTATAATCATCCCAGATGATACTGTCGGTTGCAATATCAAAACCATAGCCAGCAAATACGACTTCAGCTTCAATATCTGTGTTTGATGAAAATGAAAATGGAATAAAATCTTCCTTAAGAACAGCATTAAATCCCTCAAAAGACAAATTATTATTTTCACCCAACTCAATATTCTTTACAACTTCAAAAAATTGAAAACCATTTTCTGCCGGCAACTTCAGGCCTGATGCTTTAAAAAAGTCACGTATATATCCGGCAGCCATTTGATCTCCCATTGTACCGGGCTCTCTGCCCCACAAAGTATCTGAAGCCAGATAGGAGATATGCCCTTTTAATTCCTCCTGGGTTATTTCAGGATTGGAAGCCTGTTTGCAATTTGAGAATAAGAGTGCTACAAAAATGATTAATAAGAGAGAGTTAAATTTTTGCATTGGAATAGTTTTATCTAAATGGATGAGTTAAAAAAAATTTTTGCGAAGATAAATGTTTTCAATAAGAAACGATAAAAAACTGAAAAATTGGGGAGTGAAAATTATATTCAGGAGTAGCCATTCTTACAGAGTAGAGCATCCTTTACATTTTTTCTTTTCCTGAAAAATGAAAGTCCCTTTTGAGGGCAGGCATCTATACATTCTCCACATGCAATACATTCCTGGTTATCTAAATCACTTGATTTATGATCTTTTGTAATCGCATGAATCTTACATACTGAGCTGCATAGGTCACAGGCATTATACTCATTATTTACCCCAATTACTGATGCTCCGGGAATTTTACTGATCCATCCCAGTACCAAGCCAATAGGACATATCATTTTACAGAATGGTCTGAAAATAAATATGGAACTGATCAGTAATAGTGCAAGTAAAATGTATCCAGTAATATTTGTAGAAAATAAATTGAAGGCAACCTTAAAGGGATCAATCTTCACAAAGTAATTAGTTCGTGTTATTATTAATTGAGCGATAAGAACTGCCAGCAAAATGATCCTGATCATCCTCATTATCTTTTGAGCTTTCTCAGATTTAAGAATATTCAAACGCCCGGGTAGAAATATAAATTCCTGAAGTGCTCCCAGATGGCATATCCAGCCGCACCACACTTTGCCCAATAGATATGTTATTGGTATCAATGCAACAAACCAGATTATCTTTTGCCAGTGTACATCAGCACCAACACCCATAAGGATCAAATTTTGAAAACTCATTATCGGACAGGGACATGCACCGTGATAAAAACCCAGAACAATTATTGCTGCAATTAGAAATATCCCCCGCAGATATCTAGTTTTCCTGAACCTTACAAAAATTCCTGCCAGGATTGTGAAAAACAAAGATCCCAAAACCCAGTAAAGAGCAGATTGTCTATTCTTTGCTCCACCATATGGGCAGGAAGCACAGTCAGGATCTTGCTTTTTTTTAATTTCCTTGAATTCATCGAACTCAGTAAATTCTTCATCTACTATGGTGAAAGAATCTTCGTCAAGTAAAACTCTTTCATCCGTCTGATGAGTTTTCAGATTTACTGTATCACTCTGAGCAAATGTGCAAATGGATGCGAAAAAGAAAGTATAGAAAAGGATACTGATGAGATGTTTGTTTTTCCTTACGGACATATATTAATCTTTTAGTGGTACTGCCTCAAGTTCCAGAGCTCCAAAACCGCCTTCCTTTTCACATTTCCGAACTGCACTAATTATCACTTTCCCTTTTTTTGTACCGGTCACTTTTATTTTTAATTCCCTTTCGTACACCCCCATTTTAATTTCAACCCATTCTTTAGTGCCAATAACTTTCAATCCTGAAGTCTGGAATTCTGTTTTCTTTATCCCTTCCGGGCAAATTCTGTGAGTGAAAATAACAGTAACTTTTACAACTATTATATCACCGATATCATATTTTTCCTTTTTATTTTTAATTACTTCAAAACTTATTTCACAGGCAGTTAGTCTCACTGTTCCTATGGTAAACAAGATTGTCATAAAAAGCAATGATCGCCTGATAATACTCAAAGACCTGTTCGTTTTCATAATATTTGAATTTGTTGGTTTTTAGGCCATTATTACTAAACTGATGGCCATTACTGCCATTCCTAAAATTAGGCCATAAATAGATAAATGATGTTTGCCATATTCCCTGGCAGAAGGTAAGAGCTCGACGAGCGAAATAAAAACCATAATACCAGCCACAGATGCAAACATATATCCAAATACCAGTTTATTCATAAATGGCATTAAAATAAGGTATCCAATTGCTGCCCCAACAGGCTCTGCTAAACCGGAGGAGAATGAATACCAAAAAGCTTTTTTCCTGCTGCCGGTGGCGTAATATATCGGAACTGACACAGCTATTCCTTCCGGGATATTATGAATTGCTATCGCAATGGCTATAGGAATACCAAGACTTGGACTTTGTATAGCTGCCATAAAAGTAGCAATGCCCTCCGGGAAATTATGGATTGCAATCACAAGGGCTGTGAACATTCCCATACGCATTAGTTTTCTTTCCTTAACAGGCTTTGAGAGCTCTTCAACTCTTCTTATTTCATGTGGATTCTCATATGAAGGGACTAATTTGTCGATGATAGCAATTAATAACATGCCAATGAAAAATGCTGTTACAGTATGCCATTGAGCAATTACTTCTGCTCTTATGGGATTAATAATTTCATCAGTTATTAAATATTCAGTAATGGAGATCCTTGCTTCGAAAAATATCTCTACAAAAGAGATATATATCATAACACCTGCGGAAAAACCTAAAGCAACAGCTAAGAATTTTGTATTGGTCCGCTTGGCAAAAAAACCAATAGCACTTCCAATTCCTGTTGACAAACCGGCAAATAATGTCAATCCAAATGCGATCAATAAGGTTGTGCTGTCAACTTCCATTATTAATTATAGAGTTTTAGAAATGTTGGACTTTTGATTCCTTCAAACTTCAAAAATAGATAATTTCATGCATAATTTAAAGTAATTTGTAACATTCATTTTATTGAGTCGTCATATGATTAAAAACAGAGCTCTTTAAATATTTTGTGTACGCAATCGGACAATAAGCATATAAAACCGAACACATAAGATCAAAAAATATTTTAAATAGATGAATGTAACAACAAGACAAACAGCAACATACAACATTTGGCACGATGTTGGTTAATAAGAAAACAGAATATAAACAAATCAAAAAATAAATAGCCATGTATAAAATAATATCACTCATCGCTTTTTTACTCTTTCTTAGTCAGACTTTTTCTTTTGCAGCAAATGCAAACATGAATTTTGATCTGGAAGAAGAAGAGTATGTTAATGATATCCCTTTTAGTACAAGTGACATCATTACTTTCGATCTGGACACTAACAGAGACACTAATTTTTCAGAGCCAAGTTTTGAACTAAGGCAGAAAATGATTGTTGTTAACAGGCTTATGAATGTTAATTTCAATCTTGAAGATGAAGAATATATCGATGATATACCTTTTGATACTGAAAGTATTAGTGATAGCTATACTGTACATCTTGATGCAATCTTTTATGAAGGCATGAAAGTTGAATTCCAACTTGAAGATGAATTATATATTGATGATATTCCTTTTAATACCAGTGATGTTATAAGAGGATTAAGACCCTAAATTTTCACTCTCCATATATTTCCCTTTTATCGAACCCCCTCCTAATGGGGGTTTTTTTTTGAAAAGAAATTTGCCACAAAAACACAAAGGCACTAAAATCCACAAAACATAAAGCTGAATTAATTAATTTAGTGCACTTTTGTGTTTTAGTGCATTAGTGGCAAAAAAACTCTAAATCTTAAAACAGATGAAAATATTCAAAACAATACCTGAAATAAAAAACCACTTGAAGGAACTGAAAAAAGAAGGATTCTCAATCGGGTTTGTTCCTACAATGGGTGCACTTCACAAGGGGCATATATCACTGATCAGGAAGGCATGTTTGGGAAATGACAAAGTTGTGTGCAGCATTTTTGTAAATCCAATACAATTTACTAATAAGGACGATCTTTTAAAATACCCCAGAAAGGTAGATTCAGATTTTCAAATGCTTCGGGAAAATAATTGTGATATTTTATTTTTTCCTGATACTAAAGAGATGTATCCTGAAGTTGAAGATACTATTTATGATTTTGGCCACCTTGATAATATTTTGGAAGGAAAGTTCAGACCAGGGCATTTTAATGGCGTTGCAATAGTAGTTAAAAAATTCCTGGAAATAATTGAACCTGATAAAGCTTATTTTGGGAAAAAAGACTACCAGCAACTCGCAGTAATTCAAGCGCTGGTAAAGAATTTTAATATTCCCGTTGAAATTATTCCTTGTCCTACTTTTAGAGAAGATGATGGTCTTGCCATGAGCTCAAGAAATCTGCGTTTGAGTGAAAACGAAAGAAGTATTGCGCCTCATATTCACAAAGTTTTGCTACAAGCCAAAACCAAAGCTGCAACAATTACAGCAGAGGAATTAAAGACATGGGTAATTTCTGAATTTAGTAAGTACCATGAATTTAAACTAGAATATTTTGAATTAGCTGACCCGGACACACTTTTGCCTGTAAAAAGTCTGAAAAAGGGACAAAATTGCATAGCTTTAATTGCAGTGTATCTTGGTAATATCAGATTAATTGATAATATTGAAATTTTTTATTAATTTTGTTCGCTTTTATAAATTGAGGCTTGAGAAATTTTACAATTTAATAAACCGAGACTGCTTTATTTGAATTATCGTTTTTATTGGATTGTTCATTATGATTATTTTGATCGATTGAAAAAAGTTACGCAAATCTGATTTTTTGAAAAAGAGAATTATATCAGTTTTAAAATACCTGGTTTTTCTGTTTATTGGAATAGGATTACTTTGGTTGGTTTTCAGGAAACTTGACCTCCATTCAATTGCTGATGAAATTAAACACGCAAATTATTGGTGGATCGGGCTCTCTATAATTCTGGGTGTTTTTAGTCATCTTTTCCGTGCACTCAGGTGGAACCTCATGATAAATTCTCTTGGATATAAAACCAGGACGAGCACTACCTTTTATGCTGTAATGGTTGGATATCTTGCAAATACTGCCATCCCACGCCTTGGTGAGATTACACGTTGCGGTGTCCTGAGTAAAAAAGATAAAATTCCATTCGACTCACTGTTTGGATCAGTTATCGCTGAACGTGTATTTGATATTATTGTCCTTGCCTTTATTATGTTTGCAGTTATTATTTTTCAGCTTGACCTCTTAAGCGGATTCCTCAGTAAACATGTTATATCACCTATAAATTCAAAATTTTCTGATAATGGTTTATCTTCAATTATAATAATTTCTGTTATTGTTCTTCTTTTGGCTTTGTTTATTGTGTTGTTAAAACTTTATGCTCCACGCCTCAGAAAGCTTAGCTTTTTTAATAAGATTGAAGCTTTTTTTACAGGTTTACTGGATGGGATTAAGACTATTTTAAAAATAAAAACCAAAGCCCTGTTTTTATTTTACTCGTTTATGATTTGGGTCTGTTATTCATTAATGACATATGTTGCTTTTTTTGCTATTCAGGCTACTTCAAAATTGACCGTAATTGATGGCATAACAGTAATGTCGATGGGGAGCCTTGGCTTTGTTGCACCGGTACCTGGCGGCATTGGGGCTTACCATTTTATTGTAAAGGCTGTTCTTGTTGAATTATACAAAGTTCCTTCTGAACCGGCAGCATCATATGCTACAATATTGCATTCTGCACAAACAATAATGATTGTATTGGTAGGTGCATTCTCATACCTGATGCTGATGCTGTTAACCAGAAAATCAAAGAATGAAGAATCTTGATATAGTACGATCAAAAATTTTTACTTTCAAAAGCCTGGCTCAGCAGCTCGGAAAGTGGCGGGCTTTAAAGAAAAGTATCGTATTTACTAACGGATGTTTTGACATTATTCACCTTGGCCATATAGATTATCTCTCTAAATCAGCAGATGAAGGTGATATACTTATAATTGGATTAAATACTGACGGTTCTGTCAGGAAACTTAAAGGCCGGAACAGGCCTGTTATTGAGGAAAGATCAAGATCTTTCATACTTGCATCTTTACATTTTGTTGATGCAGTTGTCCTTTTTGATGAAGAAACTCCTTTTAAACTTATAAAATTAGTTCAGCCTGATGTTTTAATAAAGGGAAGTGATTATCCCGTAAATGAAATCATTGGGTCTGATATTGTTTTAAATAAAGGTGGAGAGGTAAAGACAATTGATTTTTTGCCGGGCTACTCAACAACTGATATCATCAATAAAATTAACAATCTGAATAATTAATTGCAGGATGGCAAAGCAAAGATCAGTTTTTTATTGCCAGAATTGTGGAACACAATCATCGAACTGGATAGGCAAATGCCCAAACTGTAGTCAATGGAATACTTTTGTTGAGGAGATTATTCAAAGAGATGACAGTTCAGACCAATGGGATAAATTATCATCCCGGTCAAAGAGCGTTAAGCCAACATTGATCTCAGATGTTCATCTTGGGAAGGATATCCGTATTGATACCAATAGCCAGGAATTAAACAGGGTATTGGGTGGAGGTATGGTTCCAGGTTCTTTAATTTTGATAGGTGGTGAACCGGGTATAGGTAAATCAACCCTTATGTTACAACTGGCCCTGAACATCAAAAAACAAAAGGTGCTATTTGTGACTGGTGAGGAGAGTGAGCAACAGATCAAAATGAGGGCTGAACGCATAGGTGCAAATAATCCGGATTGTTATATTCTTACTGAAACCTCAACTCAAAATATATTTAAGCAGATTGAGCAGTTAAATCCGGATATCTTAATAATTGACTCAATACAAACTTTACATACTGCAGCTATTGAATCTTCTGCCGGAAGTATTTCACAGATAAAAGAGTGTGCTGCTGAAATGCAACGCTACTCTAAACTTACAGATACTCCGGTTTTTCTTGTTGGCCACATCACAAAGGATGGCCATCTGGCAGGGCCGAAAATCCTGGAACATATGGTTGACACAGTTCTGCAGTTTGAAGGCGACAGGAACTACGGATATCGTATTCTCAGATCAGTGAAGAACCGGTTTGGCTCCACATCAGAATTAGGAATATATGAAATGCGAAATTCCGGATTGAGGGAAGTTACCAATCCTTCAGAAATACTTATTTCTCAACGGGAAGATGATCTTAGTGGAATTACTATCTCAGCTACTATAGAAGGGATGCG
>JAIOTT010000329.1 GCA_021106655.1 Bacteroidales bacterium | reverse complement strand
TCGCGTAAGATGCCACCTTAACTCTTCAAGATGCTCCCAGAACGACATTTCTTTGCCTGGATTTCCGGGTTTATTTTTCTTTTTGTATCGGTTCTCTTCCCGCATCAGGCTTGAACTTTTCTTTATCGCTCTTTCTCTTAATATCTGATTACCTTCAAACTGCTGACAGCAGCATCGATTTCAATATAGATCATATTATCGCTATCTTCAAAGTTTGATGTCTGGTAAGTATGTTCTCTAATTTTTTCAAAACCGTGAAAGCTCCTGCTTGAAAGGACAGTTGTTTATTTTATCTGGCAAGCAGAAGTTTCAGGAACCCTAATACTTATTGAGGATGCACCTGTATCAATATTGAGTTTTGTGGTGTGATGTTTATCTCCCAATTTAATCCTGATGGAAGCAGCTCCTCCGTCAATATCCAGGTTTTGAACTTTAAACTCGCATAAATCAAGATTAAATGCTGCAGCACCGATATCCAGGTCAAAATCCCAAACCGGATGCTGATTAAGCTGTATATCAACTTTATCTGATTTTCTGCCCATATTAATAATTGTGTTTTCCAGCTTAATTTTTATAGTCTTTCCATTATCATCATCCTTGCATGTGAGTGAGTAATTACCCAAAGAACCGTATTTATTAAACTCAATAAGCTTGTCAGTGGTTTTGTTAATTTTAAAATTACCTGCCGCTGCATCTAATTTAAGTTTAGCTTCGGGAACAATTGAGTCATAAGGCACAGTGATCTGTTGATCATCCCATTCGGATTCATCGAAATATTTATGTATCCTGAACTCATGAGTAAAAGAATGCCTGTGTGAAGTAAATGAAAAGGCAAGAGCAATTGCGACAACTGATAAAACTAATTTCATCCAATTCTTCACAGGAATAATCGCTATTCCCCAAAGAATAAGAAGAACAGGCCATAAACGCCATATAGCTGCCCAGCTAAAATAGACTATATCAAGATTTTTAAGAATAAATAGTACACCGATAGTGATCAGAATCACTCCCCAAAATATTTTTTTATAGCTCATTATTCATTGTTTTTAGATTTATAGAAACTATTATATATCAGTCCAATTCCAGCAACAACGAGGATTATTGGCCAGAGGTCGCCAAAATCAACTCTCGGAACAAACTTGTCGATCAGGAATAAAATCCCAAGAGTAATCAGAACAAGTCCTCCAATAAGGTTTCCATGACTTTTTTGGCATTTTTGATCTTCTTTTTGGGAAGGTTCAAAATTTGTTTTTTCTTTTTCCATTTTGTAGAATTTTAAATTATTATGAAAACAAAGGTAAGGAAATATTAATTTAAAAATGAGATAATTTGATAATTAGTTTAAGGCAAAAACAGGCAGGAATCGCCATAGCTAAGAAAGCGAAAATCATTGTCTAGTGCATAATCATAGGCTTGCTTCCAAATGTCTCCGATCAGAGCTGCAACTAAAAGCAGCAGAGTGCTGCGAGGCTGGTGGAAATTTGTTATCAGGCCATCAATAACCTTATAATCATAGCCCGGCACTATAATAAGTTGTGTTACGCCTTGCAGTGAAGAGAGTTCATTTTTGTCCATATATTCCAAAACAGCCATATAAGATTCTCTCTTGCTTATCTTCTGTTTATATGCATGTTCATAGGGATCCCACTGGCCAATAATAAAATTTTGCTTATGATCCTTATCAACTATTAATTTAACTCCAAACCAATACAGGCTTTCGAGGCTGCGGACAGTTGTTGTTCCAACAGAAATAATTTTTCCATCGTTAAACCCGGAAAGACTTGATATGGTATCCCTGTCAATCATAATATGCTCCATATGCATTTTATGATTTTTTATTTCAGAGTCAACCACAGGGGTAAAAGTTCCTGCACCTACATGTAAGGTAAGATATTCAGATTTTATACTTTTCTTTTTGAGTGATGAAAAAATCTCCGGGGTAAAATGCAGCCCGGCAGTTGGTGCGGCCACAGATCCATTATGCCGGGCATATACTGTTTGGTAGGTTTCTTTATCATGTTCAATGGCTTTCCTGTTAATATATGGTGGCAAAGGAACCAGTCCGGTCATTTCAAGGATTTGAGAAAAAAACAATCCTGTGGGCTCCCATGAGAATTCGATCAGAAAAGTATTATCCACATTCCCAACATTCTTTGCAGTTATTACTATCTCTCGCTGACCATCTTTTATATTTTTAGTTATCCCTCCTGATTTCCATCTTCGGGCATTTCCAATAAAACACTTCCAGACAACCGGTGAAGATTGTTGGAAGGCATGTTGAATTTCTGCAACAGGCGAAACAGGTTCAAGGCAAAAAATTTCTATTGTGGCTCCTGTTGGTTTTTGAAATAATAATCTTGCCTGTATAACTTTTGTATTATTAAAAACCAAAAGGCTGTTTTCCGGAATATGATCCGGGATATTAAAAAATTTATCTTGTGAGATTTTACCATCTTTCAATAACAACAGCTTCGATGTATCACGCTGTTCCAATGGAAATTGAGCAATTTTTCCCTGTGGCAGGCCATAGGCAAAGTCTTCAATGGAAATTTTTTTGGGATTAAATCTCATTTTGTATTATGGAATAATTCGGCAAAAATATATATATTTGTTACATGATGCCAATAAAAAAGCACATACCAAACTTTATCACCATCATGAATTTATTGTGTGGCAGTGTAGCAATCGTTGCTGCATTGGAGGATCAGTTGGTGTTATCAGCATATTTAATTGTATTAGCTGGTTTCTTTGATTATTTAGATGGGATGACGGCACGCTTACTTCGGTCATTTTCTGATTATGGAAAACAGCTGGATTCTCTTGCAGATGTGATTTCATTTGGGCTTGCTCCCGGAATGATCCTTTTTGTTTTAATGTCAAATAACCCTGAAACTCCTGAAATTCTGATCAATAATGTCAATGTTATTCCCTACATCTCCTTTATGATCCCTGCTTTTTCAGCATTGCGTCTTGCAAAATTCAATATTGATCCAGGTCAGTCAGATTCCTTTTCCGGATTACCGACTCCTGCAAACGCTATATTAATTGCCTCATTTCCCTTAATTATTGCAAGTGCAACATCAACCAATGAATTTCCATTCAAAGAGTTCAGCAACATACTTCACCAAGCATATTTTTTAATTATTATAACCTTGGTTCTTTCCTACTTGCTGATCAGCAGGATAAAACTCTTTTCCCTGAAGTTTAAAAATCTTGGCTGGAAAAACAACAGCAAAAGATATATTTTTCTAATAATCTCGCTTGTTTTACTTATTGGGATTCAATGTGCTGCTATTCCTGTGATACTGTTATTATATATTATTTTGTCATTACTCTGACAGAGAATAATGCTGAAGCTTCAACTTACCGCAATTCAAAGTTTTTTCCAAGGTATAAATTTCTTACTTGCTCATCTTCTGCAAGAATTTTGGCCGTACCTGACTTAAGGATAGAGCCTTCAAAAAGAAGGTAGGCACGATCGGTTATTGAAAGAGTTTCATGTACATTATGATCGGTAATAAGAATTCCTATATTTTTATCTTTTAATTTCGCAACAATTGTTTGAATATCTTCTACTGCAATAGGGTCAACACCAGCAAAGGGTTCATCAAGAAGAATAAATTTAGGATCGACAGCAAGTGCCCTGGCGATTTCAGTTCTTCTTCGCTCCCCTCCGGAGAGTGTTATGCCATAGCTTTTACGAACATGCTGAAGGCCAAATTCCTCTAATAATGATTCGGTGCGTTCCTGTTGTTCTGATTTAGAAAATTTGGTAAATTCCAGAACTGCTCTGATATTATCTTCCACACTTAGTCTCCTGAAAACAGATGCTTCCTGAGCAAGATACCCTATACCTTTTTTGGCCCTTTGATACATAGGTTCATCAGTAATATCAATATCATCAAGAAAAACTTTGCCAGATAAAGGTTTTATCAATCCCACTATCATATAAAATGTTGTAGTTTTTCCAGCACCGTTAGGTCCCAGCAAGCCTACTATCTCACCCTGCTTTACCTCAACAGAAACACTTTTCACAACCGTTCTTTTGCCGTATTTTTTAACAACACTATCAGTTCGTAAAATCATTCAGTAAATATTTATTCATCAAAAGTAACAATAAAATCAAAAATCAAAATGCAAGGTTGCTCTTACTCCAAAAATATTGATATCCGGATGATCAAGATAGGACAACCTCCATATTCCATCAATCCTCAGAAAACGAAAAATATTCTCCACTCCTACTCCTCCTTCAAAATAAGGTTTCGTCAGTTCAAAGACTTTACCAGGAATAAGAGCAATATCTTTATTCTCTTCATCCAGGCCGCCTACTACGCCTTTGATAAAGGCGACTTCTCTCCATTTTAGCTTACGTAGTAGTGGAATTCGATTCAGAAATAATCCAACAAAGTGATGAGAATAATAAACACTAATATATTTATCACTGACAAACTCATAATAATTCATCATATTAAAAGCATATTCATCAAAATAATATGTCTCATTACCCTCATGTATTTTAAGAAGCGGATATGGAAGCCTGCCCCATGTCCGGCCTACCTCTATAACATATTTTGACCAGCCAACAGACCATACATTAAACCAATCGCTAATACTCAATTGTAATCTCCAATATTCATATTCACCACCAAAAAGACCGGGAATACCATATGCTGCCTGGAGTTCAAATATAGGAAAATCAGCTCCCAGACTGATCCGCTCAAATTCACCCATTAATATTCTTTCCCTGTAAGCTATACGTGTATCGAGTCGTAATTCGGAGGTTAGAATATTTTCCTTTTCCTGCAGCGAACCATCATCTGCCGGAATAATAAATTTCTCTGAACCAACCGCAATAACATTTCTGTTAATAAAATTAATTGTGTTTGAAAAACCGTTAAACCATTCATACTCATAATATGTTTTAAGTTGTTTTACCATCGACAATTTATCTGCAGGGTTTCGGCGGAAAATTGAAGCCAGAAAAAAATCTTCACGGAATGCATTGAGGCTTTGCCCTAGTTGCTCAATATCATATTTATAGGAAATCCCAAATGCTCTTCTGGGATTTTTATCAAACATATATGTTAAACCACATCCATATTTAAAAATAGCATCCCTCACTCCATAAGCAACATGTGCTTCCAGCATAATTTTGGTGCTAAAATCGTTACTTGTCCTGCCACCTATCCTGAACCTACTCCCTTCGAGACTGTTAAAGCTATACATCGACATATATGGTCCGATCTCAAACTTTCCTGTCACATAGTAACCAGTAGTTATCATTTTAATAATTTCCTTATAGGTATTAAATGCCGGAATTGTTTTAAGAGTGTCGATCATATGATAGATGATCTTCTCATCCTTTGACAGATCTTCATGTCTTTGTCTTTCCCAATAATCATCACTATGTTCAAATGCACCTTCTTCAACAATAATATTTGTTGGAGTGGTATAAAATTTATCTTCTTTGGGGTGATTAAAAACAAAATCTTTGTATGCACTCGTTTTTGTTCCAAAAAACCCAAGTGTTTCCCTGGAATTTACAAAGATGTTAAAATCTCCTATCATCCTGTCTTTTGAAATTATCCAATGTTCCCCGTCAATTCTGCTAAACTCCTGTTCAATTACAAGGTCGTTAATAAAGTTAATGTTAGCATCATCATTAACCCGCATATTGATTGTCGTAAGTGCAAAGCTGGTATCATGTACCCAGAATTCGCCTGTAAACGTTAGTTCCTGCTTTCTTCTCGGTTTGAACATCAGCTGATAGCACCATTTATCACCAATAAAAGTACTGTCAACCAGATAATATCTGTAATAGGCAAGGCCGAAATTTGCAACAGGGCTTATAAAGTTCTTTTGAAATATTGTAATGTAATTATCATAAACATTAACATTCTGTATCAGGTCGCCTAAAAATTGAAGAATGCTTTCATTATCAATTCCTGATACTTTGGAAGCTTTGATAATTTCACGGTCAGCTTTTGGAGACTTTCTAAAATACCTATCAGACAATGTTTCTGATAGAAAAAAAGGCAAATAGGCTTTCCCATTTATGGTTGATGTGTCGACATAATCAAATACAAAATCAAATTTTTTAAATAGCTTTTTGTTTTTGAATTTTTCTGAAAAATTATTCAGGTCTATTTCAATCTTGGTATAAGCTTCAAATTGATATGCATCAAATCGGTTACGGTTGTTATATTCCTTATGTTCAATGATCTTTTTTAGAATTACTTCCGCAGGATTACCTTTATACTTTATAACAACTTCCTTAAGATTTATTTTATCAGCCTTAAGTTCAAAATCAACAACTTGAAATTTATATTTAACAACTTTGCTCGCAGCAGCTTTATATCCTAAATACGAAGCATAAACAGAATCGAGTGCATTTTTCGTTTCGATATGATATTCCCCGTTAAAGTCAGTAGTTGCTCCTATTGTTGTGCCTTTAAAATACACATTAACAAATGGCAATGGTTCTTTTGTTTCAGAGTCCACAACTTTACCCATTATCTTTGTTATTTGAGAAAAAGCACAAACAGGAAGAAAGATCAGCAGAATTATAAAGCTGTAATATATTTTCCAGTTATTGATTATCATATGAGAAATTATACACCTAGTTCATGGCAGAAATTAGAATACTCCTTCCTTAATAATATCATGAAGATGTATAACACCAAAATATTTACCATCCTCTAAAACCAGTAGTTGAGTGATATTATTATTATGCATTACTGCAAATGCATCAACCACCAATGTTTCCTTATCAACTGTTTTAGGGTTTGCTGACATAATATCTGAAGCAATTACATTTTCAAGCTTAATATTTTTTTCCAGCATTCTTCTGATATCGCCATCAGTAATGATACCGACCAGCTTATCATTGTCCAGAACAGCAGTAGTTCCCAATCGTTTTGATGATATTTCGATAATTACTAATTTAAGATTATCATTTATTTTAACGACCGGGACTTCGTTATTAATACATAGATCGACAACCTTAAGATACAGTTTTTTCCCAATTGATCCTCCAGGGTGGTGTTTGGCAAAGTCGCTTACAGAAAAACCATGACATTCGAGAAGGCAAACTGCAAGGGCATCACCCATTACAAGCTGAGCTGTGGTACTGGAAGTAGGAGCAAGATTGTTAGGGCATGCTTCTTTTTCAACACTTGCATTTATCACAAAATCTGCTTCTTTTGCAAGGAATGAATCCATTTTGCCCACTAGAGCTATAAGTTTATTGCCCCTCATTTTAAGAAGAGGAACAAGCACTTTGATCTCAGGAGTGTTCCCGCTTTTCGAAATACAAATAATTATATCCTCTTTTCTGATGCCTCCCAAATCTCCATGAATAGCATCAGCTGCGTGCATAAAAATTGAAGGAGTGCCGGTTGAATTAAGGGTGGCTACAATTTTTGTTGCTATATTGGCACTTTTACCAATTCCGCTAATTATTACTCTGCCAGAAGAATTGAAGATCAATTCAACGCATTTTGCAAAATCATCATCTATATGATCCTTCAGCTTTTTAATTGCTGTAGCCTCGTCAATTATTGTATCAGAAGCTATTGATTTTATTTCCTCAAATGTTTTCAATACTTAAATTTTTGTGTGTTTATAGATCTATGAATATTGTGTTAATTAGAGTCTGTCAATAAATTCCAAATTATTATAAAAATGCATAAGGCAAAAGGCTTGAAAATTGCTTTGTAATATACCGATATATAACGTTTTACGCAAAATCCGATGTTCGGTGCTCCATGCAACCTTTGAAATATGTAACATAAATGACAAACACTAATTAGTACTGCAAATATAAATAAACAAAAAAACAATAATTGTATTATTTAGTTAATGATATTATTTATAAATTTATATTTTATTTTGTAATATTGTATAAACATCCCAAATCAGGGAAAGTGTATTATAAGTAAAAACAATATTTTTTTATTTATTTTAATAAAACTGAAAATATTGATTATATTTGTATAAAAGGTTTAGAATAAATCAATCAAAAGTTTTAATATTCTCAATCTTAGATTGGAAGTTTACTATGAAAATACTTCCAATATGGTATAATGATTTAATTTGAAGGTTATAATGGCGAAAAAGGATGATGCTTCACTACATGATTATCTAAAAAAAATATTTGGATTCAGTGGTTTCAAAGGAAACCAGGAAGCAATAATTAAAAATGTACTTGCCGGAAATAACACTTTTGTAATAATGCCTACAGGTGGTGGTAAGTCTCTTTGTTATCAGCTCCCGGCGATGATACAAAGTGGGACTGCTATAATTATTTCCCCCCTGATCTCTTTGATGAAGAACCAGGTAGATGCAATTAGAAATTTTGAACGCCATGAAGGCACTGCACACTTTTTAAATTCATCACTATCGAAATTTGAAATAGCCCAGGTTAAGGAAGATCTAAAAAAAGGAAAAACGAAATTGCTATATGTTGCTCCGGAGTCTCTAACTAAAGAAGAAAATATAAACTTTCTTAAAGAAATCAAGATCTCATTTTATGCTATTGATGAAGCTCATTGTATATCTGAGTGGGGCCATGATTTCAGGCCTGAATACAGTAAGTTAAGGCCTATCATTGAAGCAATCAGCCAGAAGGTTCCGTTAATTGCCCTTACTGCTACTGCCACTGAGAAAGTTCAACAGGATATTCAGAAGAATCTGAATATT
>JAIOTT010000210.1 GCA_021106655.1 Bacteroidales bacterium | reverse complement strand
TTTGTTCAATTACTTTCATTGGGGAAAAATTTGTCAAAGATAACAAATAAAATAAGTGCCTTGAGTACTTAAAGTATTTAGAGTGCCTTAAGTTACTTCTTGTAATTAAGATTTGCCCAGAGCAATGTTTCAGCAGCTTCATGCCCAATATTCTTCCTCTTTGCATAATCAGCTACCTGATCTTTGGATATCTTACCAACATTAAAATACTTTGCATCAGGATGAGCAAAGTAATATCCACATACAGAAGCAACAGGATCCATAGCATAGTTTTCGGTGAGGGAAATACCTATGTCTTGTGATATATTAAGAAACTCAAAAATGGCCTCTTTTTCTGAATGTTCGGGGCAAGCAGGATAACCGGGTGCCGGACGAATACCCTTGTATTTTTCTCTTAATTGTTCAGGAATACTAACGTCTTCATCTGAAGCGTATCCCCAAAACTCCTTACGGACACGCTCATGCAATCGTTCAGCAAATGCCTCAGCAAGTCGGTCGGCAAGTATACTTATCATTATTGCATTATAATCATCATTGTCTTTTTTGAACTCCTCAACAATGTGCTTTAATCCAATTCCTGCGGTTACGGTAAATAAGCCCAGATAGTCATTTATCCCTGAGGATTTAGGTGTAATAAAATCAGAAAGACAAAAGTTAAGTTCATCTCCTTTCTTTAATTCCTGATTCCTCAGAAAATGGAAAACGACAGAACTGCCTTCATCAGGAATTATTTCTACATCATCACCAATTGAAACAGCAGGAAATAATCCGATCGCTCCTTTTGCTCTAAGCCAATTGTTTTCTTCAATATTAGCAAGCATCTTTTGGGCATCATCATAGAGCTTCCTGGCTTCTTCTCCTTTTTCAGGATCTTTCATAATATCAGGATATCTCCCTTTAAGTTTCCATGCATAAAAAAAGAATGTCCAGTTTATATAAGTCGCTAATTTACGAATTGAATAATCATTAAATATTTTAATCCCTCTAATTGCTGGTTCGTAAACATTCAGATTTTCAAGATCCATAACATACTTATTATCTCTTGCTTCCTGTAGATTTATATATTTTGTTAATGAAGTGCTTTTTTCATGATCAGCCCGGATTTTCTCATATTTCTCTTTTATCCCTTCAATGTAGGAATGTGATTTATCCTTTGATAATAATGCAGACGCTACACCACTAACCTCTGAAGCATCCTTAACATGAATAACAGGAAAATTGCTTCCTGGTTCAATTTTTACAGCAGTATGAATCGCTGAAGTAGTAGCTCCTCCAACCATTAATGGTTTATTTATACCCCTTCGCTTCATCTCCTCAGCAATATGTGTCATTTCCCGCAGGGAGGGAGTTATCAAACCACTTAATCCGATAATATCTACATTTTCTCTTATTGCTGTATCCAGTATTTGTTCAGCAGGCACCATAACCCCCATATCAATGACTTCGTAATTATTGCAACCAAGAACCACACCAACAATATTTTTCCCTATATCATGCACATCACCCTTCACGGTTGCCATCAATATTTTCCCTGCATTGGAAGCTTCACCCATTTGTTTCTCTGCCAGTAAATAGGGCATCAATTGTGCAACTGCCTTTTTCATTACTCTTGCACTTTTTATTACTTGTGGCAGGAACATTTTTCCGGATCCAAAAAGCTCACCAACTCTTTTCATCCCATCCATCAGTGGGCCTTCAATAATTTCAAGAGCCAGGGAGTATTTATGCCTCGCTTCTTCAACATCATCTTCAATGTAATCATTAATTCCCTTAACCATTGAATATTTCAGTCTCTCTTCAAGAAGTTCGGAACGCCAGCTTTCTATCTTTATGCCGGTGATTGTTTTACCGTCTCCTTTAGTATTCTGAGCATAATTTATCAGGTTTTCGGTAGCATTGCTTTTCCTGTTAAAAATTACATCTTCAACTAATACCAAAAGATCTTCAGGAATATCATCATAAACCTGCAAAAGGCCTGCATTAACAATTCCCATGTCCAGTCCTGCTTTAATGGCATGAAACAAAAAGGCTGAATGCATAGCCTCCCGAATAATATTATTCCCCCGGAAGGAAAATGAAAGATTACTGATGCCTCCGCTCACTCCGGCATATGATAGATTTTGCTTAATCCAGCTACATGCTTTGATGAAGTTAACTGCATAATCATTATGCTCTTCTATTCCGGTGGCTATTGTTAAGATGTTAGGATCAAAGATTATATCTTCAGGAGGAAAACTCACCTCTTCAGTCAGGATTTTATATGCACGTTCACATATACTTATCTTTTGCTCATAGCTTGTAGCCTGTCCATCCTCATCAAAAGCCATTATAATTGCTGCAGCCCCATACCGTTTGATTTTCCTTGCCCGATCTCTAAAAACATCTTCCCCTTCTTTCAAACTTATTGAGTTTACAATGGCTTTGCCCTGAATACACTTCAGGCCGGCTTCGATAACATTCCAGTCGGACGAATCTATCATCAATGGTAAACGTGAAATATCGGGTTCTGACGCCAGAAGATTAAGAAACTTCACCATTTCTTTTTCTCCATCCAGCATTGCATCATCCATATTTATATCAAGGATCTGTGCACCACCTTCCACCTGGTTTCTCGCAACAGATAATGCTTCTTCATACTTTTCTTCATTAATAAGTCTTGCAAATTTCCTGGATCCACTAACATTGGTACGCTCACCAATATTGATAAAGTTGCTTCCTTGATAAACAATAAGAGGTTCCAGTCCACTTAATCTTAATTTATTTGATTGTTCAGGTATTCCCCTAACATTGGCCTCAGAAGCAAGGTCTGAGATTTTCTTGATATGATCAGGAGTAGTCCCACAACAACCACCAATAATATTTACATATTCATTATCAAGAAAATCCTTCATTTGCTTAGCCATGTTTTCCGGCGACTCATCATATTCACCAAATTGATTTGGCAGGCCAGCATTAGGGTGAACACTCACATAAAAAGGGGACTTTTCTGATAGTTCTTCCAGGAAAGGACGCAATTCCTTAGCACCAAGTGAACAATTAAGTCCAATACTTAAAAGATCAATATGAGAAAGTGAATATAAAAAAGCTTCAGTTATTTGGCCAGATAAAGTCCTTCCGCTGGAATCAGCAATAGTAACTGAAGCAATTACAGTAATCTTAATTTTACTTTCTATCAGGAAAACACCAATCACATACAAAGCAGCCGTTCCATTCAGTACATCAAAAACCGTTTCTACCATCAATATGTCCACTCCACCATCTATTAATCCCCCGACCTGCTCTCTATAACAATCATGAAGGTCATCAAACGTAACAGCACGGAAGGCGGGATCATTAACATCTGGCGACATGGAGGCGGTTTTATTGGTAGGACCAATTGAACCTGCGACAAAGCGTGGCTTTTCTGGATTCTGTTGAGTAAATTTCTCTGCTGCCTCCACAGCTAATTTTGCTGCTGCAACATTCATCTCATAAACCTGATCCTGCAAATCATAATCAGCCATGGAGACACTGTTGGCGTTGAAGGTATTTGTTTCTATAATATCAGCACCAGCTTCAAGATATTGCTCATGAATTTTCCTTATTATATCCGGTTGTGTAAGACTGAGCAAATCATTATTTCCTATAAGGTTTTGCGACACCTCTTTAAACAGCTCCCCCCGAAAATCTTCTTCTTTAAGATTTTCTTTTTGTATCATGGTCCCCATGGCACCATCCAGTACCAGCACTCTTTGTTTAAGCTCTTTATATATATATATTTTAGTCATTGATTTCCTTAGGTATTCTTTGCAAATATAAGGTTTCCTCACTGAACAATGGAATTTCTAATTGCTCTTCTATGTTGTAATGCAAGTATATTTCAATAAATAATTTCTTTTCTTGTTATTATTAAACTATAAAACAATCTTCTATAAACAGTATCCAGAGGATCTGCATCACACTTTT
>JAIOTT010000123.1 GCA_021106655.1 Bacteroidales bacterium | reverse complement strand
CATCATCAATAGTAACAACATATTTTCCATTGCAGTATTTAAACCCACACATCAATGCATTTTGTTGACCAGAATTCTTGAATAAATCAATAACCAAAATATTATGATGACGATCATGAAGAGCACTTAAAATATTATAGCTGTTATCCTTACTATTATCATTAACAAAAACCACTTCAAAGGTATTTCCTGTTTTTTGAAAAACTTCTGATAATCTTTGAAATAAAATTTCAAGGGTTTTCTCACTGTTATATACAGGTACAACTACTGAATATTCTATTTGTTCTTTTTTCATTAGAATCCTAAATTTTCATTAACTAAAATTAAATGAGTACGATCTTTGAACCCTTCCATTTCTCCATCAATAATAACAGTTTTTAAACAACCGCGTCGTGGAGAATTACAGTCAACACAATATCCAAGTTTCATACAAGGATTATCGAAGCGGTTGTGATGCTTAATATTATGCCGATAATAATTTAAGGGGGCAGCAATATCTCTGTTTCTTTTAATAGCCTCATCAACATCCCTGCATATTTTATTCCTCCCAACAACAATTATCACTTTTCTCGGGCCGAAAATCATTCCACCAACGCGGTTCCCTGTTCCATCGGTTGATACAATCTGCCCTTTCATTGTAATTGCATTAGCACCAATAACAAAGATGTCGGTAAGTAGCGATTCCCTCATGCTTTGCCACAACTTTTCCATCAAAGCATAGTATTCATCTCTTGGTAAATTCATTTTCCCTGATGGTTGCTTTCCGAAAATCACATATTTCCCATCTTCATTTCGGGCTAATGGATTAATAATATTTATACCCCCAATTTTTTTTATTTGATTAAAAATATCGAGTTGATGCAAAGTTACACTATCAGCAAAGCCTACCTTGGTTTCACTATTTTCAAATTTAAATTCTCTTACTAGTTGCAATACTTTTTTTTGTGCTTCATCTTTATCATAACATGGATAAAAACTTATTCTTCTTGAACTAAATTTTTTTGCCAATTTTTCAGATTGCGCCTGAAACAATAATTTTCTTTCGCCAGTTAAATTAATTTCCGACATAATTATTTTTTAATTTTTTCCATATTTCTGGTCTTCCCGGTTATTGTATCAATAGGAAATTCTTCTACAAATTCAATTTTTAGTTCTTTAGTTGAATATCTTTTCTTCCATCTTAGCATTGCTTTATCGTATACAGATTTTTTATCTGCTTTACTGTCAACTTTTAATTGAAGCCTTATAGTTTTATCAGGATACTGCACAAATTTAAAATGCTGACATTCATGGAAGTCCATGAACATTTCGTGTGCATGATGATGAGCAAATTTAGTTCCATCCGGGAAATCAAAAACATCATCTAATCTGCCGATAAATTTACCCAGGTATTTAATGCCAAAATCAGGATCATCTTCAACAAACGCAATATCTGTAGTATTATACTTGATTATTGGCATCGTATAGTTTATCAGATTCGTAAGAACCGGTGTTGCTAAAAGTTGCCCGTTTTCATGTCTGTGATCAATAAACTCGAACATAGCTGAATTTGGAAACAAATGAAATTTTTGCTGCATATTAATATCAAACCCTATTGTTGGTGATTCCATAAGGCCATAATAATTCACAAGGTTTTTCCCAAGAATATCATAAAATAACTGTGCCTGTTTTTCAAAAACAGTTTCTGATGTAAAACAAATATAAGGTATTTCAAAACGAACACCCTTTTCCTTCATTTTATATGCTATGATCTGTAACATAGATGGTGTGGACCACAAAATATATGGTTTTGCAATTCTAATCTTTTCAACAATTTGTTCAATAGGCTCATACACTGAAACAATTTGACGCTGAAAAAAAGGAAATACTTTTTGAATCAGGCGGAAAGGTTTAATGTCTTTTTCATAATGATACATTGCTTCCGGCTCATAACGGGTTACGATAAGTACTTTTTTCCATGGCTTATAGCCATATTGTTTCAGCGACCAATAATGCCTGGCCTGATTAGTGAAATCTTCTGTTTTATTATAGGCAATTTTAAATGGTTCTCCCGTGCTGCCACTGGTGCTCCTGATATTAAACTTTTTAGGATGGTTTATATCTACTGTGGTAATATCATCAATATTGTATTTTCTAAGCATTGGTTTGTCAATTACCGGAAGCTTTTTGATATCATCAAATGATCTGATATTCAGGTCGAATACCCCTGCATCTTTATAGAGTTGGCGATAAAACTTTGAATGATTCTTGGCATGTTCAAATAGAGCTGCGAATTTGCGAAGTTGAAGTTCTTTTACTTTATCCACAGGCAGTTTTTTCCATTTATTGATCTCCCGGTAATATTTATAAAGGTAATATAACATAGCGATACATTAGAAAATTAAATAATTTATTTCATGTGTTAAATCAAACTGTGCAATAGCGATCCTAAACCGCATTTAATACTTTTCATGGTTTAGGGCTGTCGTCAACATAATCAAGTTATTTCCAAATCTTTAAAGCCTTAAACCAAGGCATCGGCATAACTTTTTGTGTTTGCCAAAAGAAGGCTATAAACATAATAAAATATGTTATGCAAAATACATAAGAAATTCCAATATATCCAAAAAGTTTTATAAACCAAATGTTCAATGCAATCGTGATAAGCATGTTACCAAATGTGACAATACTAATATACTTTTGTTTTTCATGATTTATGAGAATAGGGAACAGAAAAACGTAAAATCCTTGAAATAATAACCCCAGAGAAAACCACGGAATAAATTCTCTTGCACCGTAATAATCCGGAGTCGTCATTATTTTAAGTATTATTCCTGAAGAAAGGTTAATGAACAACACTCCCGAAAAAACAATACCAACCAAAACATAAATCAAGCGTGTGAGGTATAACTTATTAATGCTTTTGCCATTGGATAATTGCTCATAAAGATATGGACCCCAGGACATTGACAGGGTATCAATGAGCAATTTAATCATTATAGTTATCTGAAATCCAATTGAATACACTCCAAGGAGTTCTTTTGTATAGTAATGCTCTATAAAGAAATAACCTACCAGAGAAATAATAACTGTTTGAAACGAATTTGGAATAAGAGGAATTACTACTCTTAAAATAATGTTAATTATTTTTTTTGATATCTCAAATGAAATATAAGCATTTTTTCTTAGATAGTAAAACGATCCTATTGCTGAAATAAAAAAAGAAAGTATTATTCCCCAAGCCCTTCCCTGCCAACTCCACAATAGAATAACAACAAACAATATTGAGAGGATAAGGTTGATTGTTGTATTTCCGATCTGGTGAGTACCAAATGTTAAAACTTTTTTTGAGTTGCGCATTACAGTTAACCCCATGGAAAACAGAATAAATGCAAATGAAGTTGGTGGAATTACTAAAAGCCAAAATATGGGGATATCAAAAAAGTTTTTTAGAAAGGGATAAGCAATAAGGATTAGTAACATTGTTGTCAACGACAGTATGGCAGATATCAATATCGAATTTCCAATAATTTTAGCAATATACTCCTTCTCCGAATTGTAAAAGTATTTTGATATTACAACAGGGATAGAACTACCGGATAAAGTATTTGATAATGCTAAATAAAGAGTGAATAGAGCCAAACTACCATACTCTGCAGGTGATAGGTACCTGGTAAGTATCGGTAGGAAAAGGAATGGTAAAGCATTATTTAGAATAGTGGTGATAAAATACCCACCGGTTAAGTTGCCAATATATAGCAAGCCCCGTAAATCAACATTAAATTTAGGCATTGCTGGCTATTTTTATTATACTGCCAGCAAGATTATCAACACATTCATCTTCTGGCTGGTTCATTCTATGTTTTAATCCTCGATAGTAATATGCCTTTACAGACATTTTACTAAATGCGCTCAGGTAAGCAAGCAGATCTTTTTCATCAAATTTAAAATTCTGTATGAACTGACTAATACCTGATGCCGTTCTTTCATCGACTACCTTTAGCACACCCGAATACTTTTCGTACCAGCTAAGCCCGAAAATTATTACCGGTTTCCCCAGTACCATGGCTTCCCAGCCTGTTGTGCCTGTAATTGTAGCTACGGCTTGTGAATTCCTGATCAGGGTAAACGGATCGTAATTCAATGGCATTAAACGTACCTGGGAATAACGTGTTAGATCATCATAGAATTCTAATGTACGGCTTGTGTGGCCTTCTCCATGGGCAAAAAACTGAGACGGATGTTCTTTGACATAAATCAGATAATCAGATGGAAGATGTTTAGCCAGAACTTCAACACACATTCGTTGGTCAACAAAGATATCACCAGATGGATTACTTGTCATTTCAGGCTGATAGTGTAAGTTAACAATTATATATGGGTGATTAAAGTCTGGTTCTACAACTAGAGATCTGTAGTGTTTTTTTAACTTTTTCCTGTAGGTATTGGCGTTCAGTTTTATAATAGAGTACTTAAATGTATTAATCTGGCTTTTTTCAATGCTTTTACCACGCTGCTTATGATAGGTGTTAATTCCGTTAACAAGAAATTCATTCTTCTTAAAATATCTATCGTTGATATATTTCTTAACTAAGGGAAAAAATCCTGACATTTGTTTATGTAGGACAACATTTTGTTTCATGTAGTCGGGTTCAGCCAGCGTATAATCCTTTTTTACCTTTTCATATCTTTCCAATATATTTTTATCTAAATTCTCTTTAAGAGCATGTGGTTCTACGTTCGAATGATATATTGAGAAGTAATCCTTGTCGAGTATATTGCCAATTGAGGTCACATCAGTTACGGGAATAATCCTTTCTGAAAATGCAGAGTCACGGAAAGTTGCATATTTGATATTGTTAAATTTACATAATAAATAAAGAGCATAATCATACACTCTGTGTGGAACGATAGCACTGATAACCAGGTCAGGTTTAAGATAGTTTATACAAGCTGTCCAAAATTTAAGCATATTTCTGAAATGCCGCTGCCGTTCTGTAAAGCTAAAGCTGTGACGATCCGGATCCATTCTATCCATCATTTTAATAGCTTGTAATTCGTATGTTGCATAGTCTTTTAAAAAATTGATATTGAGGTAGGATTGGGCAAATCTATCTTCAATCTCTTTTGGGAAAATACCTTTCCAGGCATCGAAATATGGATGATAGATAACATCAGGAAAATATTGAGGAACAAGGCGTTTAGAGTCATCATCCTCATAACCGTTCCAATAAACTGGTTTATATCCATATTCTTCTTTCAGTTTCTTAGCCACCTTAAGCCATGGATCAGCAAAACAAGTATTGTAGATTACTCTCATCTAATAATTGATTTTAGTCAATGCAAAATGAATTTCTAAGATTATAATTTAATGATTGTTGTGCGATTTAATCAAGTCTAAAAAAAATATAGATCAACATCTTTCTAACTAAGTGGTACTCCTTTTAATAAATCTACTTTAGCTCTTTTGTCCAGCATCATAATAAAATACTTTGGGTGCAGCCAATCCCTAGATCTTATCAATAGTCTATTCCTTTCTGTAAGTTTCTCACAGCTTAACATTTTGTTCAATAAAAAGTGTTCGGGTTTCATGTGATATAACTCTTAAAAAAATAGGAACTAAGCCTAATTTCCTATTCTAAGCAATTGTTTCTATAATTAGTATTAATATATTATTTAATTAAAGTACATAATCAAATATATTACCTGAAGATTGAACAAAGAAGTAACCATATGCATCAGTTAATCTTTTTGGCTGAATTTCTGGACCTTTACCGAAAAAGTAATCAGAATAAAGAACCTCATCTTTTTTAGCTTGCAAATAAATATTCAAATCTGATGGATGCATCATAACACCCAACAATGCATTTATGCTAGGTGCTTTTATATCACTTTCCTTAATTTCTTGATCCAAATAAGATTTAAGAATTAATTCATTATAATTTGAAGATTTTGATGCGGTTATTAATCGATCTCTTAATAATCCAGATCTTGAAGCAATTTCAATCAAAAATATACCATTAGTATTTACCTTTACTTCAATATGACATGGACCTACAGTTATACCTAATGAATCCAATAATATATTAATGTATTCTTGAAATTTGGAAATGTAATTCTTATATAGATCTATTGAAATGATATCTGTCCGCTCTACAAAATATGGTGGTCCAGACATGATTTCTTTTGTTATCCCTACGATATAATGATTGCCTCGACTTGTAATTGTCTCAATGCTAAACTGTTCACCGACAATATATTCTTCAATTAATATATCGGAAAGATGATCACAGAATTTATGTGCTTCATTTATAGCATTATTAAAATCTTCTTTTCTATTAACTAAGGTAACACCTCTACTTGCAGAACTAATAGGAGGTTTTACAATTAATGGGAAATCAAAGTTGGCAAGAACATCATCTATACTAATGAATTGTTTGAACTTTGGAGTATCTAAATTTGTGCAATTAAGGGCTGTTCTCATAATGCTTTTATCAGTAGTTGCTTTTACTGCTGATAAATCATTATAAAGAAAGCCATATTTTTCACTTAGGTTTGCAGCAGTGATATTTCCAAGTTCAGTAACTGGACCTATTACAGCATCGAATGAATGTTTCGAGTAATATTGGTCTACAGAATTCAAATTAGATAAATCAATATTCTTAAATAATATTCCATTAATTTTATTTGCATAACAAAATATATCTCTATCGAGAACATGTACATCATACCCTTTTGATACAGCCGTTTCAATTAAACCACTTTGTAAAAAACTGCCTCCTAATACTAATAATTTTTTTATCATAAATTGTGAATCAAATGTTATACCTGATATTGATAGATTACAAAAAATCTTTTAAAAAGAGAGTTTGACTCAGAAATAATCCTAATTTATTCTCAATTTATTTTGGATAATACTATTCTTCAACAGCGTAACCTGCACCATTAGCCCCATAATTATTCCCATTATACAACATGTACTTGATACCTTTATGCACAAATACAAATGCGTACTCAATCATTTCATTATCCCAACCTTCTTTGGAAACATCAATTCCTGCATTAGAGTCATCTCTTTCCCAATCTTTACCGTTAAAAGACTCTGCATATCCAATTCTATATCCAATTGCAGGATCTTTATATGAGAACCACATTTTATATTTTTCATTTTCTTTTAAAACACATGGTCTTGCAAGTGCAGTTTCATTTTCAGACTGGAAGTCAATACAAATATGACCTTCTCTTTTCCAATGAAGACCGTCTTGTGAGTCTGCATATTTGATATTATATTTTGGTAGGTTTTTATCCGCCCACCCGTCACAGGATACATACCAAATCTTCCAGCAATCTGTTTCTTTAATAACAGAAGGAGCAGTCATTATTGTAAATGGCTCTTTATCTGTTCTATCAAACAGAGGAGCTCTTGAGTTCCTAGTAAAAGTTTTTCCTTTATCTTTACTAATTGCAAGCCCTGCAATTAAACTCATCCTAATTGTTGTTGTACCGGAATTCCAACCAATATAATACAAATATTTTTTATTGTTATTATCAACGATCCATGATGGTGTTACTCCATTATCATCAAAGCATCCCCTTTCGCCAATTGTTAATATAGGATCTTTAGAATACTCTAAAATATTTATATGACCATCGTTTATTTGTGCTAATACATAACCTATTTGAGAACGGTTTACATTGTCCCTTCCTGATATATATATCCTAAATAAGTCTTCTTTCACATGGTCAACAGTAGGAAGCATTGCGTGTGATTGCATCCACCATAAATCCTTCTGAGGCAATATTATTCGCCCCTTTTTTATCCAAACCATCACTATAAACTAAAATAATTTTTCCTTATTTTTTGAGCAAGATTATCTTCTATTTTGAAAATTGATGTTTTGCTTCCAAGAACAACTGCATCATCGGGTACATCTTGGGTTACATCTGCACCCATCGCAACAAACACCCGTTCTCCAATATTAATAAAATCTTTAAATGTTGAGTTTACTCCAATAAAACATCTTTCGCCAATAATTGTATGCCCGCTAATGCAAATGTGGCTACTCAAATATGTATGGTCTTTAATGTTGCAACCATGTCCTAAATGATTTCCACTCCATATCATTACATTATTTCCTATTTTAACGGTAGGCTGAATAGTTTGATTTTCTAAAATTAGGCAATTATCTCCAATAGAAAGGTCCGGCCAGACTACAGATTTGGAGCAAACGTAACTTACTAATTCATAACCTAGCTTTTTTGCTTGCTCATATTTTTGTTGGCGTATTAAATTAAGTTTTGAATAACTTAATGCTACATGCATTCCATACTTTTCTGGCGGGTATTTATTAACAACCTCCTCAAAAGGCACTACAGGCCTACCTTTATAGCTATCTGCTTCAATAAATTCCTTATCAGCAGTAAAAGCAACTATTTTGAAATCACTATCATTTGTCATGTAATAGTCTGCTAAATCAGCTATTTCACCTGTTCCAAAAATTAAAATCTCTTTTTTCATTTGTTTAATTATTTATTTAACATAATATGTTTCCATTGAAGTGATTCATTAGCTAAAATACTTGTATTTAATGTTGCATCGATCACCAGATCAATATATCTTTTATCAATACCTTTTGCAGGTGTTCTAATTTCAATATCTTCTCTATTAATTATACTACCTTTTGCAAGGTCTTTATTTATATAAATACCCTCTCTTCTGGCTACTTTTCTTTCTTTTGGATGCATCTCAATTTTTGGTGAACCTAACATTTTTTCAGCATCTCTGATACTATTTACAAAAGTTTTAAAGCCTTTTGGATCAACAGCATAAAAATGATCGGGCCCTTTCATCTTTTTATCAAGAGTAATGTGTTTCTCTAATATTTTTGCCCCCCTAGCCACAGCAATAATTGAGGCAGTATTATCAAGTGTATGATCAGAAAAGCCTGTAAGCAAACGAAAAGATTTTGATAAAGTTTCCATTGCCTCAATATTTACGAAATTAGCTTCAGTAGGATACAGAGAAGTACAATGTAAAAGTGCAACATCATAATTTTTTTCAGCATTGCAGATTTCAACTGCCTCATATATATCAGCAAGATTACACATCCCAGTAGAAATAATCATCGGTTTTTGTTTACTAGCTGCATATTTCAACAAAGAAAGTTTTACAGTTTCTGAAGAAGCCCATTTCAATGCATCGACATTATTCTCAATTAATACATCAATAGATTTATTATCAAACGGTGATACAATAAATCCTTGATCTTTTGAGTGAGCATAATCTCGAAGAATTGTTATCCAGTTTGGGTCAAGTTCAATCTTCTTAAATATCTTATATAGTTTATCCTCAGGTTTATACAAAGAGTCTGTGTTGAAAAGTTGGAATTTTACTGCATCTGAACCTGCTTCGGAGGCTACATCAATGAGCTTTTTAGCCTGTTCAATATTCTGGTTATGATTTGATCCAATCTCAGCTATAATATAAACTCTCTTTTTAATTCCAATTGTTTTTCCTGCAATTTTCATAATAGTAATTAAATATTATCATTTATTATTTCAATTAATCTCTTTATTCCTTTTCCATCTACAAGTTTTTTACCTGTTTCTGACAATTCTTTCCTAAGATCAATATCTTCATCTAATGTCATAATTTTATCTGAAAGTTCTTCTTCACTAATGGTTAAACCACATCCCAAATGTATTAAACTATTGGTTGATTTAACAAATTCGTCCATTAAAACACTATGCTCAATTGAATTGGATATAACAATTGTAGGTACACCCATTGTGAGTGTCTCATACTTTGTTAGTCCACTATTTATAATTGCAATATCTGAAAAAGCCATTTGGCCAGCCATATTACAACAATCTACAATGAGTTCAATTTCTCCAGAATACCATCTCTTTGCCTCATATATTAGATCATAGTCAAAAGGAGCATTACTAGTAATTATTACTTTAACATGATAAGGTTTTTCTAATTTCAAAATAGCTCTAATAGCTTTTTCAGTAAACTCTGATACGTTACCGCCGCCCATTGAAATAAACAAAGTATTTACATCTTTTGAAACAGCATTCTTTTCAATATCAATAAATTCAGGTCTTAGAATAAAATAATCAGGCCCTAGAAGGTATTTTGACTTGTCATTAAAACTGCTAACTAATTTTGTTTCAGCATTTACATATGGTATAACAATAATATCTGTATATTGATAGTTGTCATAAAATTCATTGAAAGATATTACGAAATAATTGTTCGTTTTTAATAATTCAATATAGTGTACATAATCATACTCAGAACAAAATGAGTAGGGATTACTAATGTCAAGAATAACAACATTTAATTTATGTTTAATTGTTAAACTTTTAATAATATCAATTTCTTTATTTACACTAATGTTCGGATTAATAAATGTGATATCAAAACCATTGTTTTGCAATAAATTAGTAGTTTCCTCAAACTGTTTAATGAGAAAAACAGATTGCCATTCTTTTTCTAAAAGAGATTCAGCTAAAGCCAGCATTCTAATAATATGACCATATCCAATATTACTCGAATAATCAACTCTAATAAGAATATTTCTCATGATTGTACCCACTCATAATTTGATATTTACATTTCTATTTATACTGCAAAGATGATATTATTTTCATTAAATCTAATTTGTTGTTTTTTTAATTGCATCATTCTTTAAAGACTTAATTAAGCCCTCATTTCTAATTATTCTAGAATTAATTGTAAAAACATCTGGGTTTTCATTTAGAAAATTTTTTATTTGATTAATTCCAAACAAAGGTTTTTTATCATTGTACAAAGCCTCAAATATTTTATTAACCACTATAAAATCTTCTTTCTCGTCAACTGTGATTCTATAATTACTATCATCAACATCATTGTCAATCCTAATAATATTGAAAGATTCATTATTATTGTGAAAATATAATGTTACATGTTCTCTTTCTGATTTATTCATAGCATTTTTAGTTGCTTTTTTCAATGCATTAAATGTAAATACTTCAGTATCTAATCCTTCTGCAAAACTTGGTCCCCCAAAAACATAATCTGCTTGTTTGTCAAATAAAACCTGGATAAACTTATCAATTTGGATTGGATCAATCAGAGGACAATCAGCTGTAAGTCTTACAACATTTTTGGCATTAATCTGTAATGCAGCATAATAGAACCTGCTAAGAACATTTTCCTCATCACCTCTATATGCATTTATTCCAATCTCAGACAGATACTTACATAATGGATCATTAGATCTATCTTTTGAAGTAGCAACTATAATATTATCAACTTTTTTACAATGCTCTAACCTCAAGATCATATGACCAATTAAAGGTTTACCTGATATCTTCATCATTACTTTTCCTGGTAACCTAGTTGATGACATTCTAGCCTGAATAATAATACTTGCTTTCATTACTTTGATTTTATCCTTAAGTTAACCGACTAAATCCGGAATGACAGATTGGTCCTTCTAAAAGAGTCTCCAATGTTCCCTGATTTTGTGCTAATTTAATATTTTCTAACACTCTTTGAGTTTCAAGTAAGTACTTATCAATTATTTGTTTTGTATGCGCATAAGAAAGATAGATGACGTTTGAAGCTAAGATGCCATTCTTTAACATTTCTTGTGTGAAAATTGTTTTAAAGATTAATGGGTCACTTTCTTCAATAGCAATAATCGGAACTGTAATCATACCAATGTTTCGAATGGATAAGTTCAGATTTTGAAAAATTTTGGTTAATCCATTATCTAAATAAGCACCTATCATTTTTAAATATTCTATAACATTATGTTTTTCAAATTGATTAATTGTTTCTAAGGCGGCGACAAATCCAACTCTTTCTGTCCAATAGGTGCTGCTAATAAATGATCCTTGAGCTGCTTCCATTACATCTCTTTTTCCTAGAATGGCAGTAATTGGATGACCATTACCAAGTGCTTTGCCAATTACAACAATGTCTGGTTCCAAATCATATAGTTTATACAATGCACCTATACTTAACCTAAAACTTGAAGATACTTCATCGAATATTAATACTGACTTATTCTTTTTAGCAATCTTTTGAACCTTTTTTAAAAAAGGAATATCTGCATGTTTCAATCTTTGAACCTCAACTACAACTACCCCTAATTCTTCTCCATGTAGATTTACTATTTTTTCTAACTCCTCAATATTGCCATAATGAAAAGGAAAGTTTGAGTTTTTGAGATGATCAGGAACACCTGATGGTTGTAAACCTGGTAACAATAAATCATTGAGATTACCAGAATTATCCAGGTTTGTGGCTAAATACCAATCATGCCATCCATGATATCCACAAATTGCCACTTTTGATTTTCCACTTGCTGCTCGTGCTATTCTAACGGCAACAGCATCAGCTTCTCCACCTGTTCTAGCAAAACGAGCCATTTCCATATAGGGATGCAAGTCAATTAGTTTTTCGGCCAATTCGACCTCTTCATAACTATTAAGACTAGAAACACAACCATTATCAATTGCTTTTTTTACAGCTTTACTTATATCTGAATTTGCATAGCCTAATGGACTTGTACCAATCGCCATAATACACATGTCCAAATATTTATTATTATCCAAGTCCCATACCTCAACACCTTTAGCTTTTTTATAATAGGCAGGCCATTTTTCAGGCAAGAACATTTCAGGCCTTTTTGAAAGGAGTTGATTACCTCCTGGAATTATTTCCTTGGCTCTTTTGTATAAATTTTGTCCTGTATTCATTGTTGATCTAATTTAATATTTTTTACCACAAAGCCGGATTTAAAAGGTCTTTGTCTTCTGTTATTATGTTATTAATTAAACTATTCACCTCATCAGTAATTTGATATTCCACAGCCATAAGATTTGCTTGAAGTTGGTTAATGGAATCTACACCAATTAATACTTGATCGATACAAGATTGTTTAATACAATAAGACAGAGCCAATGTACTGATGGAAACCTCTCCTATTCGTGCTATTCTATTTATTTCTATTAATTGGTCCTTTAATAATTTAACGATAGGATTCTTTGTTAATGGATTTTTAAAAAACAATCCTTGTAAGAATGTTGATCTGGTGTGAATAATTATACCTTTCTTTCTTGCTTCCTGTAAAAGCTTTCCTCGATTAGAAAAATTATCTAATAAATTGAATGGTATCTGTATAATATCAATAGTACTGTTATTAATTAGTTCCATTAATTCTTTGTTAGTATATATAGAAACACCATACATATTAATTTGTCCGTTTTCTTTTAGTTCTTCAATTCGACTAATTATATTGAGGTTGTTTTTGTATGATTTAAAAGAATGAAACATTAAACATTCTAATTTGGATATGTTTAATTCATGTAAATATTGTTCAACTTTACTGTCAATATCATCAATATTATTTAATGGTGGAATTTTAGTAATTACTTTAAATTTATACTCAGGATATAGTGCATGATAATTACCTATTACTTTGTGAGCATTTCCATAGGTTTCAGCAGAGTCTAACAATCTAACACCTGACTCATATGCTTTCTTGAGAATTTCAATACTATCCTTAATCCGTATCTTTCCTTGTGTATTATTAATTCCATAAGGCAATCCCATTTGAACTGTACCCAAAATTATTTTATCATTCATCATGATGTATTTTTGGATTAAAAATGGCCATACGCAAAGCATCATGATAAACACCATCATAAATACACTGTTTTAATAAAATCCCTTCTGTTTTAAAGCCGATTTTCTTATAAAGTTCGACTGCGGATATATTATTGGTGATGACTCCAAGTGTTATTTTCCGCAATTCGATTATATTAAAACAATAATCAATAATTGTTAATGATGCTTCTTTTGCATACCCCTTACCCCATTCCGACTTCCTCCCCATCATAATTCCATATTCAGCAGTACCATGTCTGTCATTTACTGGGTCGATTTTTATGTTTCCCAAATGAAGCAGACTGTCTTTTAAGTGAACTCCCCAAAAAAGAATGTCCTTTCTCTTAACCTTATTTAAAAAATCTTCGAGCTTCTCAAGAGTATAATTGCCACGAGTTTCCATATATTGATAGACTTCCGGATCATTTAACCACTCCACATAATCATGTGAGAGGTGTTCAATAGAAAGAGGCTTGTAAATTAATCTATCCGATTCAAGTATAATTGCTTTCATTTATTTGATATAAAAATTTATAATAGTATTTATTATAAGACTCTGTTCCACATCTGTTAATGTTGGATAAATTGGTAGACTTAAACAGTGTTCATAATATTTTTCGGCTATAGGAAGTTCTCCTTTTTTCCATCCCAAATATTTGTAAAATGGCTGTAAATGAACTGGAATATAATGAACCTGAGTAAAAATATTGTTTTCTCTTAGATAGTCGTAAAGTCCTTTTCTTTTTTTAACTTGTATAACGTACAAATGAAAAGCATGAAAAATATTATCATCAACAAATGGTATTTTTATTTCTTCATTATTGGTAAATGCTTCATCATATTTTTTTGCTATTCTATTTCTTTCTTTAACTCCTTCTTCTGCTCTACTGAGTTGCGAAATGCCTAATGCTGCCTGAAAGTCAGTAAGGCGATAGTTAAATCCCAAATCCTGCATTTCATAGTACCAGCCCGGATAAGTTTGGAGTTCGGAATTTGGAGTTTGGAGTTCATTTCCTATTGCAGTTTCAATTGTGTTTTGGAAGAGATTGGCATCTTTTGTAATGCCATGTGTACGTAGTAAGAGAAGTTTTTTATAAAGATCTTTATTGTTTGTAGTTATCATTCCTCCCTCACCAGTTGCAATATGTTTAACAGGGTGAAAAGAAAAAATGGCAAGATCTGCAAACTTTCCATTTCCACAATATTGTTTTTCACCTTCTGAATCGATAAAATATCCACCAGGAGCATGGCAGGCATCTTCAATTATCCAAAGATTATATTTATTCGCAATACTCCTGAGTCTTTCAAGATTCACCGGATAACCAGCAAAATCAACAGGGATTATGCCTTTAAAGGTTCCTTTATGTGAGTTGGCCAATTTCATTTCCAGTTTGTCCAAATCCATTAAATATGTCTTAGGGTCAATATCAACAAAGTCGATTTCCCCACCACAATACAAAACAGAATTTGTACTGGCTACAAAAGTAATTGGGCTTGTAATCACTTTATCTCCTGGCTTTGTTCCTATTGCCAGATTACACAAATGTAAAGCAGCAGTGCCATTTGCCACAGCAACTGCATATTTAGTCCCAATATAACCCGCAAATGCTTCTTCAAACTCTGCGATTTTTGGCCCCTGGGTAAGATAATCTGATTTTAGAACTTCAACAACAGCATCAATATCCTGCTGAGTTATATGCTGACGTCCATAGGGTATTGGATCCATTATAATGGTTTAAAGTTTGGATCAACAAATTTTCTCATTTTGTCACGCATACTTTCAATTGTCTCCCATTCTTTGTTGCTTCCGGAATTATATTTAAATCCTTTTTCTACTTCCTGTGCATTGAAATGTTTTAAATACTTCTCCTTATCCGCATCAGAAGGTAAAATAGCGTAGTATTTATCAAATTCAATAGTATTGTATGAATCGCTTTCTGTAATCATTTCTTCATGTAATTTCTCACCTGGCCGGATGCCTACATATTCCAATTTTGCATTCGGTGCAATGGCTTTGGCTACCGTTTCAATTTTGTACGAAGGGATTTTTGGAACTAATAATTCACCTCCAATTGCATTTTCAATAGTATAAAGAACCATTTCAACACCTTCTTCCAGAGAAATATTAAAGCGGGTCATTTCTTTATGCGTAATGGGTAAAACTCCACCACTTTTAGCTTTATTCATAAAGAAAGGAATAACAGAGCCTCTTGAGCCCATCACATTACCGTATCTTACAACTGAGAATCTCAAATCACGTTTACCCTTAATATTATTAGCAGCAATAAACAGTTTATCAGAAACTAGTTTTGTTGCTCCATATAAATTGATTGGAGCAGCAGCTTTGTCGGTAGAGAGAGCAATAACAACTTTAACATTGGTTTCAAGCGCACCATCAATAACATTTTGAGCCCCACCAATATTTGTTTTAATGAACTCATCGGGATTATACTCTGCTGCAGGAACTTGTTTTAATGCTGCCGTATGAATAATTATGTCAATATTCTCGCAGGCTCTAATAAAACGATTTCTATCTCTTACATCTCCAATAAAAAATCTTAGCTGTGGGTATTTATCCTCAGGATAAAATTGAGCCATGTCAAATTGCTTTAACTCATCCCGTGAATATATTACCAAACGCTTAAGGTCTGGATATCTATTAAGAATTATTTTCGTAAACTCTTTACCAAAAGAACCCGTTCCTCCAGTAATCAGTATTGACTTATTATTTAGCATATTTACATATGATTTTATTACTAAAGAATATTGTTTTTTTTGTTTTTTATCATAGTGTGCTTAGTAATTACATTTTTAGCAGCTAAAACCATTGGTGGCCCAATAAATTTTCCATTCATCATTGCTACGCCCTTTCCTTCCTTCTCAGCTTCAGCAGATAATCGTAACATCTCTTTAGCATCTGCAATATCTTGTTCGCTTGGAGAGAAATATTGGTGTGCCAGTGGCAATTCTTTGGGGTGCAGTATCAGCATTCCTTCAAATCCCAACTCTTTTGCTAGAATAAGGTTCTTTTCAAGATCCTCTAAATCGTGTACGTTAATATGAACTGTATCAACAGGAATCACATTTTTTGCCTTTGCTGCCATAGCAATTAATGCCCTTGCTGAAAAAATACTTCTTCCTTCTTTATCATGAATTCCCCCCAAATCTGCGATAAAATCCTCGCAACCAAATGCTATGGCCACTACCCTTTTAGATGCTTTACAAATATCCTGTGCATTCAATGCAGCAGCAGCAGTTTCGATAAGCGGAATAATTTTGAATGTACCCACGGGGAGACTTTTTTCATATTCGATGGTTTCCAATAATTTAGAGAAGAAATACACATCTTTGCCCGTTTGGGATTTTGGATACATAAAGCCATCAACGCCATCTATTGTTAGTTGGTGCACATCTTTTAGCAGTTCACCACTTTCACGGTCGTTTACTCTTGGAAAAACCAAATGATTTGTAAACTTTTTTTCAGATACCCACTTTTCAATTGTGTCCCGTGCAATTTGTTTATTGGAAACAGGCAGTACGGAATCTTCAATGTCAAGAAGAAGCACATCAGCATCAGATCTGGCTGCACTTGCCAGCAGACGTTCATTATGTCCCGGTACAAACATTAAACTACGCATCAAATTTTTCATAATTATTTGGGTTTTCGTTTAATTAACACTTTTCTGCGAAAAGATAAGACATTTGTTCCATTTTGGTTATAAGCAGTCGTTTCCACATAAATAATCCCCCTGTCGCTTTTACTTTTTGATATATTACAATCCAAAATCTTCGTTCTTGCATAAGTTGTATCATTGATAAATACCGGGGCAAGATGTTTTATCTCTTCGTAATTGAGATTTGCAATAGCCTTTCCACTTATATCAGGGACTGTAATCCCAACTGCAAGACTAAAAACTAAAGTTCCGACTACCAAAATCTTTTCATGTTGTTCCTTTGAAGCATAATCAATATTAGTATGAATAGGATGATGATTCATGGTTAAAAGTGAAAACAGGTTATTATCACCTTCGAATATTGTTTTGGATGTGGAGTGGTTAATGGTTTCTCCAACAGAAAATTCTTCAAAATATCTCCCTAATTGGTAGCTTTTCATAGAGCAATTTTTGGCTTTTGAAATTAGACCTTATTTATAATATTCATAAATTTTATTTTATGGCCAAATTTAATAATAAAAATTTAATGGAGTAAAAAAACCCCTTTTTTTTTAACTTGTGTTGAATATATTCAATTTGTTATTCTAAAACTCTTATCTCCCTGTTGCGATTCTCCATGATACTCATCAAAGGTTAAAGTAATGTGGTAGATTTCTATTACCGGGCCACGTCCAGAGTTAAACCTTTTATGTAGTGGATTCGATATCATATAACGAAAGTAGGCCTGTTGTCTTTCAAGCTGATTTTTTTGCTGTGAACCTAAGTCTTTTGATGATCGCTTCAGAATTGTATTGTAAGCATAAGATGTTGTAACATAATATTTACCAACTAAATTATTTATTGATTTTTGGTTCTTAACATTGATTAAACTAATTTGGCTTATTCCCTTAACACTATCAACTCCAATCATTCTATAATAATGATTATTGATATAGTCTTCAAAAAGCTTATTTAAAAACGTATTTTTGGATCTATGATACATAAAAGCACGAGAAACTTTTTTTGATAATTTCAAATTATCTTTGGAATAAACATTTGGAATAAGATGATTGCGTAATGATTCAAGTAAAATAAACTCGTTCTCTAATAGATTTTTTTCTATATACTTTTGTGCAATACTTGAATTTGATTCAGCCCATTTATATTGATTTAAATAATTTTCAATGTTAGGTTTTATTAATACAATGGATGTAAAAGTTACAATAGTTATAATTAGACCGTATGATAGTATTTTACTTAATAAATGCTTTTTTTGACTTAACTTTACTATTTCATAATACAATCCGGCAACACCTAATAATGAAAGAAACCTAATTAATATAAAAGCTGGTAAAAACCAGTAATTCCTGATTTCTGGTGTGATAAAATATTGAGCTATCAGTAAAAAGAAAGTAAAAAGAGCTGGTAAAACAACTTTAATGTATTTTCTGGAAAACACCAATAAGGGTAAGCTAAGTATTATTGGTAAACCACAGAAACTTTTAAAAATTTCATATACTTGTATTAATCTTTCAGAATAAGAGTAATAATAAGTTCTTACTAAATTTCTAGTTTCTCCTCCTCCTAACCCAACTACCCCTATGTTTGTAGTTGATAAAAATTTCTCGTAATGATCCACATAAGGTTGAAAAATATACAAGAATGCAATAAAGGTAACACATACTCCAATAAGGTGGGGCCAGGAGATGGTTTTATCATAGAGGCGATAAATTGAGTAAACCCCTAAAAGGGCAACCATTGGTAAGGCCGAAATTTTTGAACTAATTGCTCCGGCAACCATAATGGCCAGTAAGTATAAGTATATTTTCTTATCGCTTTTTATAGCAAAAAGAATGGATAATCCCACGAATAAACCTACCAGCATTTCTGACCTCAGATAGTTTGCAAAACAAATGGCATCTGTACTAGATATTGAGATAATAATGAAAAGGATGATCAACACCATAGGAACTTTTACAAGTCTGGCTGCTTTTGCGTATATAAATACAGTTATCACTCCCAATACAGCGAAAGTATATCTTGCAACTAATACAAAGTAGCCGTTGTAAAACATTTGCATGGCATACTCCTCAAGCGAATCAAACTTTCCAATAAGTAAAAAGGGTAGGGACAATGTCATGTAAACAAGGTAAATGATGTACATTCCCAGGTTGCCATAGCCAGTCCATATGGGATTAAAGTCGCCACCAAAAAAACCAATGGCATAATGGAATAGCCCATTTTCATCAGCCCTTTCTCCAAAAAAATCCCAAATAGTATGTGTCTGGATTAGAGCAACAATCAATACTAGTAAAGCAATTACTATATGTCTTGTTTTAACTCGGAATCTTGAAATAGTACTTCGTAGATTTACAATACCATGGGTTATATGTTTTAACGATTTCATTACTTATTGTATTTAAGATGATATTCTCTGAGGTGGTAATGATAAAGTAACTCCTCTTTCAGAAGAAAGAGTTTTTGGTTAGCGTGAATACATTTCTTTGTTAGTGCTAGGGAAATGTCATCTCCTTTAATTCCTACAATAATATTATACTCATGAGGTTTAAGTTCTTTGCCAAATTTCATAATTGGATCAGTAGAGAATTTTGTTGTTAACAAATAAGGTGTGTCAATTTCATTCTTGTCTTTTGTATTATAAAGATCCACAGTAAAGTTATATTCAGAAAGCTCAGGAACAAATTTATTAAGCCGATCTGGTATAATCTCACAATAAGAATCATATACAGAATCTGAGGTTTTAAGTTCCTTGTATATAAGATTCCTGTTCCCCAATTGCAAAGGTAGTTGGAGGAATACTAATTTTCCTTCAAAATGAGTGCCTGGATCTCCAAAATTTGTGGTATATGATCTTCTGGGATAAACAAAATAATTATTCTCTTGAACCATGTATTTACAATAATACTTTTTCCATGATGAATCTGGCCATTTAATTATGTCCGGTGGAACTCCATCGGATGGAGTGATCTTTTTTCTTTTGTTTTTCTTATACCATTTGGAAAACTTCTGCCATTGTTTTTTTGTCCAACATTGTCCCCATGATGATGGAATTTGCATGAAAAACACATCAGATTCATCAGATAATGGTATGAAAGGAAGTTTAGCCGTTTCATTAAAATGATGAGAATATAATGAAATACCAGCTATTTGAGGATCATCATTATAATAATTATATGAACTCAAGATATAATTGTAAAATCCTGGAGAAACATACAAATCGTCCTCTAGAATAATTACTGCATCATGTTGCTTTGTGAGGTTTCCACATTCAATAATATGCTTTCTGAGGCCTATATTCCTCTTGAATTGGATAATTTCTTTTTCTCCATGTTCCCAATCATATTCCTTCGCCATAATTCGAACTTGCTCATCTGCTCCACCATCAATACTTATGATCAACTTAACCATACAGGGATATGTAGCATTACTTAATGAACCCAGTAGGCGACCAAGTGCATGTGGTCTGTTATAAGCAACTACGACAATAGGTATCGATAACATTTATATTACCCTTTTAATAAAAGTTCAAGATTATTACATTGATAGAATAAAAGAATCTGGCTTCAAAGATAATAAATGAAGTCATAAAAAGTTCATTTTCTTAAAAAACATCACTATTTTGCCAAATTATAACAAAAAATAATCTTACCCTATCTATTATTTTCATTAATTTATTTTATTTTTGCTCATTGCATTTTTTTTAATTTTCATAGTACTTTTAAAATTTACTGCTTTATCAATATTTGGTGAATTCAAAACATACAAAAAATGAAAAAACATCAACATTACATTCCAATATTAGAAAATCCGGATGAATACACTATTGCAAAACCTAAACATCTAATTGATTTTGTGAATAAAGGCTATGATCTTGAATTATTCGGTTATAAAATCGATTTAAAAGACTCTCGTTTAAAAATATATCAAGATCTACTAGTTTATGTTTTCATTAATCAATATCTTAAACCAGGGAGTAAAATATTGGAAATTGGTGGCGGCAATTCAAGGATTCTTCCCAAAATTTCAGATACTTATGAATGCTGGAATATTGATAAGTTTGAAGGTGCAGGAAATGGACCTGATCACATTCCGGATGACCAGAAAGAAGTTCATATTATAGAAGATTTTATTGGTAATAGTAATGATGAACTCCCGGAAAATTATTTTGATTTTGTTTTCTCAATATCTGCGTTAGAGCATGTTCCTGATGATAATGATATTCTTCATAACCAGATAATAAATGAACTTCAGTTTGTTTTGAAAGATGGGGGCTATAGCTTACATTGCCTGGATATAGTTAAGAAGGATTCCCAGTTTTGGATACACAATCTTATTATTAGTTTTTTTCAAAAACTTAAAACATTAAATGTTTTTATTCCAGGTGAAAAGATATTTAATGATGATAGTATTTTATACATGTCTGAAGATGCATACAATATACACTGGAAAAAATTCACAAAAACAGAATACGCATTATTTGGAAAGCCTTCTTCATATCAAATTTTTTGGAAGAAATAACATCTGAAATTGTGATAAATATTGCTTAATAGAACATAAATTTAATTATAAAAATGACACAGATACCTTTTGTTTCTGTTATTATACCTACATATAATGAGAACGATTTGTTAAAATTGTGTTTGGATAGTCTTTCCAATCAATCTTTTTCGTTGGACAAATATGAAATTATTGTTGTAAATAATTCATTAACAAGCAGCCCGGAAATAGTTGTGAATGGATATAAAAACACCAGGCTTATTACTGAAGAGAAGAAGGGATCATATGCAGCAAGAAATAAAGGAATACATTATGCAAAAGGAGAAATACTTGTATTTACCGATTCTGATTGTATTCCGTCATTCAACTGGCTGGAGAATGGCGTAAACAGTCTGATGAATAATGAAAATTGCGGTATTGTTGGTGGAAATGTTGAATTATTTTATCATAATCCTTCTTATCTGACAATGGCTGAATTATATGAGAAGACATTTAGTTTTAAGCAAAAATCGTATGTCGAAAATATTAATTTTAGCGTTACGGCAAATTTGTTCACTTTTCAGAAGGTATTTGACAAAGTTGGGCTTTTTAATAATAGCCTCCAATCTAGTGGAGATCTGGAATGGGGAAATCGTGTATATTCTGCTGGTTTTAAATTAGTGTATTCCGACGAGGCTATTGTGAAACATCCCGCAAGAAGAAAATTAAGGGACCTGATCAAAAAGCATAAGCGAATTGTTAGAGGACAACATGCAATAGATTTCAATAGGACAGGTAAAGTAGATAAGGATACACCTTATGGTGAACTAAAACGATATGATATTTATAAATGGGCAATAAAAATAAGTCGGAAAAGGATCTCTTTTCTGAATAATTTAACTT
>JAIOTT010000220.1 GCA_021106655.1 Bacteroidales bacterium | reverse complement strand
CTAACTCCCAAGTATTGATAGAAATCACTAGGATTACTTTTACGATAAACAAATCTATCTGTTGGTATTGTAGAGTTGACAAGAATTTTTTCCGGGAACTTTATTTGATGCTTTGAAATGCTAAATTCTGTATTCCTGTCAAAATTTTTAACATTTTTAAAAAAACTTGTCCCTATAGGTCTATTTTTAAAGGAATAATATTCCCTCTTAATTCTTTGCAATACTGGGAGACTACTTGTTGACACTATTTCATAAATATTATTATTATACCAATACCTTATTTGAAAATAAAAAGGGAGATTAAACTCCTTTTTTCCTAATATAGAGTAGGTCTGAATCTGCCTAAAGATTTCAGCAATAGTACGTAGTATAAAACTTTTTCCACTTCCATTAGGGCCAATCATTACTGAAGTATATGGACTGGAGTCATTTTTTATTTCAGTCTTCTCAGAAAAAAATAATTCTAAATCTCCAAGTTGTGGATGATCATTTACCTTCAAATACTCGAGTCTAACCATACTTTAAATTATTTATATCAATTTCCCCTCAAATACCTCCTTCAGAATACTTTGCCTCAATGTTTCAGGTTTTTTCATATTATATCGTAATTTTTCTTAACCAAGTCCTTAATTATTCCGTACAAATATATTTTATTTCCTTTAATATAAGAAGGAAATAATTATTAATGTATACGAAGAAAATGAAAAGCTGAAAGTCTGGAGAAAAAGAATTAATTGATTAAACAGATTTTCCACAAAAACTCCTTAAGCTATCGTATTTCTGAGGAGCTGATCATCATGATTCTAATTATACAATTATCATACTCCATTTCCACAATAAGCCTCACTCACACTTTCATTATGAAACCTCTACGAGGTATGTTGTTTTCTTCCCATCCATCAAGCTACCGGAATATATCACCTACGGTGAATACAAAGAAGGATTCTAAATAAATTCTAACTTCGTAAATTACAAATATTTCCGGTCGTAGCACAGGTGAGAAAAGACCCGGTGGTACTCAAAGCTGTAATAATTATTGCTATATTGATGTATCAGTTATGCATACAGATTTGGCGGGTTTTTCTCACCGGTCACGAAGTGAGCGCCTCAGACCGGAATGTCCTTTCTTTGTTACTTTCTTTGGACAAGCAAAGAAAGTAAAAGAAAAAAAAGTTTAATTTAGCTGCAAAGATTTACTTAGAATTATTTCCAAAAATCTTAATCATGACCAAAGAGCTTATGTTCCTGATCGCAATTCTGTTAACTATTGGAGTGTTCTCATATACTACGTTTAGGGTATTCCAATATTTTAAACTGACAAAGCCTTATCCTGTAAAAAATTGGGGGAAACGTTTTCTGCTAATGTTTAAGGTTGCTTTTCTTCAAAGCAAGATATTGCGTTATCCATTCATCGGATTTTTACATGCGCTTGTATTCTGGGGATTTATTGTCATTTTGATCGCAAGTATCGAAATGATCATTGATGGCTTGTTTGGAACAGAAAGGGTACTGGGATTCCTGGGTTATTGGTATAATATGATAACGGCATCAGGTGATGTATCTGCTCTGATAATTGCTCTTATTATAATTATATTTCTGTTCAGACGCTTGTTTCATATGGTTAAAAGATTTGCAGGTATTGAGATGCTTAAAAAATCAAAGATGGATGCAAATATTGCATTATTGATTATCTTTTTACTTATGATCAGCCTTTTAGGAATGAATACTTTTTATATTCTGGGTGAGCCACACGAATATAAGGGTTATTTTCCTATTAGTGTGATTTTAGCAGGATTCTTCCATTCTCTTCCTGAAGGCCAGGTACACTTATGGCATGAGATAAACTGGTGGGTTCATATAATATGGATATTTATTTTTGCAAACATTTTGCCCTATTCCAAGCATTTTCATGTTTATATGTCCATTCCCAATGTCTTTTTAAGCAGGCTTGATGTTCCGGGACATCTCCAAAATATGGACAATGTGACAAAAGAGGTAAAGATCATGATGAACCCTGATCAGGCATTTTCTGAGCAGGGCGACACTGCTGAAGAAGTCGAACGTTTTGGCGTTTTGGATATTGAAGATGTTACATGGAAAAACTATCTTGATTCTTTGGCATGTACGGAGTGTGGCAGATGCACTGCTGCCTGTCCGGCAGCTCTCACTGGCAAAAAATTATCACCCCGGAAAATAATGATCAATCTCAGAGCAAGGATGAAAGAAAAAGCCGGAGGACTCATCAAAACCGGGAAAGAGTATAGTGATGATAGATCCTTTATCCGTGATTATATTTCGGAAGAAGAGTTATGGGCTTGTACAACTTGCAATGCCTGTGCAAAGGAATGTCCTGTAAATATAAATCATCCTACCTTAATTGTCGATATGAGGAGATACCTTGTTATGGAAGAAGCTGCTGCACCGGTTGGCCTTAATGTTATGTTTACAAATATTGAAAATAACGGGGCTCCCTGGCAATTTCCTCCGGAAGACAGAATGTTATGGACAGAAAATCTCTTTATGAATATATCATGATATGCATCGCATAATCATTAAATCGAAACAAAGAAGTTATTAAGGAATTATATGGAAAATACGGAGAAAATAAAAATTGATGTGCCTTTAATGGCGGATCTTGCATCAACAAAAAAACACCCCGAATACCTGCTTTGGGTGGGGTGTTCAGGAGCATTTGACGACAGGGCAAAGAAAATTACCCGTGCATTTGTAAAATTACTTGCATATCTTAAAATTGACTATGCCTATTTAGGTAGTGAAGAAACATGTTGTGGAGATCCTGCAAGGCGTTCCGGAAATGAAATGCTTTACCAGATGCAAGCATTGTCAGTTATAGAAACACTAAATCTATATGATATTAAAAAGATAATCGCAATCTGCCCTCATTGTTATAATATCCTTAAAAATGACTATCCCGATCTTGGGGGGAACTATGAAGTGATCCATCATACAACATTTCTTCAGGAACTAATAGAAGAAGGAAAACTAAAACTTGATTCAAGGGTTTTCGAGAAGAACAAGATCACTTTTCACGATCCTTGTTATCTTGGACGCTGTAATAATGAATATGATGCATCAAGAAATATATTGAAAGCAATTCTATCAGAAAAAATTGAGATGCCCCGTAATAGAAGTAATGCTCTTTGTTGCGGTGGCGGCGGCGGACAAATGTTCAAGGAAGCTGAGAAAGGAGACAAAGAAATCTACGAAGAACGTACAGAAGAAGTACTTGAAACCGGTGCCAATATCGTTGCAACTGCATGTCCTTATTGTGCCACTATGCTTACCGACGGAATTAAATACAAAAATAAAAACGAAGAAGTACGCAACCTCGACATAGCTGAAATAATCGTAGAAGCAATTAGTTTATAAGCAAAAAAGTATTTGAAAAAAATATTAAGGTAAGTGGTAATTCAATAGTGATTAGAATGTAATTTATGGTAATTAATAGTAATTCATTGTAATTCAATTGTTGATAATACAAATTACCATTTAATTACGCGAAGTGAATTACACGAAGTGAATTACAGCAAAGCAAATGACATTATAAAGTGAAAAAAATAACAGCTTCAATATTGATTTTCTACATCATAGGAAGCTCTTTTTTGTTATTTTCCCAATGCCATATACAAAACACCGCATTCCAGGAAGGTGAAAAGTTAAGTTACAAGGTATATTATAACTGGGGTTTAATCTGGATAAATGCAGGTAAAGTGTCCTTTGAGGTAAAATCAGCCATACTTAATGATAATAACGTTTTTCATTTTGATAGTTATGGAAGGTCACATACAGCCTACGACTGGATCTTCAAAGTGAGGGATCATTATCAGAGTTATGCAGAAATTGATTCGCTAAGATCACTAAAATTTCACAGAAAAACATATGAGGGTGGATTTGAAATAGACAATAGCTACATCTTCAATCACAGGGAAAGACGGATCTATTCCTCTACACAAAATTCTGACCAACCTCATAAAAAAGACACTTTGGATTTACCCGAATGTACTTTTGATCTCTTAACAGCAACTTACATTATCAGAAAT
>JAIOTT010000177.1 GCA_021106655.1 Bacteroidales bacterium | reverse complement strand
CTCGAAGTACAATCGGTAAAAGCAGGTTACAGAGATGATTACCGCGATATGCTTGAGTTGATAACAGAGAAATGTACAGATTTGTTAATGCAGGCATCTTCTCCTGTCTCTCACCATTTTGAAACAGATTTTGGGAAAGATAATGAGACGCTTTATCAGAAATTTGCATTTATAAAGTCCATTATTGCAACTGTTGAATTTTCTGAATCAATAAATCGTATTGTTTCTGCACCTGTTACACAATGGAAGGAGTCTGATGAAAAAAAGGATATCAGAAAAGTAAGACGTTTTAATAACGCTAACATAAAAAAATTTGTTACTGGCAGCAACAGAACCAGTTTGCCGGATAATCATTTTTTAAGGACTTATGGTTTAAACTCTTTGCCAGGCAGGATATCATCAATAAAAAAAACTGATACCATTGATACTCCTGAAAACAGGTTTGTTAAACATGCTCTCGAACTGTTTTTGAAATTTTGCTCTGATATTAACAAAGTTGCTGTTCCTGACAGTAAGCTGGATAAAGAATCGTTTCTTGTAATGCGCAATTTAGAATCGCATTTACAACATTCTGTTTTTAAAGAAATATCACGACTTGCAACACTAAAAATTAATAGCCCGATACTTCAGCGAAAAGAGGGATACAGAGAAGTTTTACGTGTATGGCTGATGTTTGACTTAGCAGCAAAACTAGTTTGGAAAGGTGGAAATGACATATATAGAGGAGGAAAAAAGGATATTGCTGTACTTTATGAATATTGGCTGTTTTTTAAACTACTGGATTTACTTCAATCTATTTTTGATATTGACCCTAAATCAATTCATGATTTAATAAAGAAAACCGATGATGAGCTGAACTTACAATTAAAACAAGGTCTTCATACAGCATTGAAAGGTGTCTTTGATTCTGGCACTCGCAAATTAAATATTCGTTTTAACTATAATCGTTCATTCAGTGGCCGCAAGGATTATCCTGATTCAGGAAGCTGGACAAGCACAATGCGGCCTGATTACACTTTGTCGTTTTGGCCACAGGGAATAAATGAACAAGAAGCTGAAAAACAAGAATTAATTGTTCATATTCATTTTGATGCAAAATATAAAATCGCGAATATGACTGATATTCTCAATCAGGAAAAAGAAGAAGATTTAGATATTGAGAAAACTGAGAACAGAAAAGGGATTTATAAAAACGCAGATTTGCTTAAAATGCATGCATACAAAGATGCTATTCGCAGAACTAGTGGAGCTTATGTTCTTTACCCTGGTGATGCTTCTCTGAGTAAAAAAGGATTTCATGAAATAATTCCCGGTTTAGGTGCTTTCCCGGTTCGTCCTTCAAAAACTGACAGTGGAATTACTGATTTGAAACAATTTGTTTTAAAGGTTATTAACCATTTTGTAAACCGGGCATCACAAAGAGAAAAATTAGCATATAAAGTTTATGATATTCATAAGAATGATAAACCTAATGAATTAAAAGAAGCAATTCCTGAAGCGTATGGAGAAAACAGGGCATTAATACCAGATGACACCTTTGTTTTAGTAGCATTTTATAGAAAGAAAAACTGGAATTGGATTGTCAAAAGTGGACTTTATAATGCAAGAGCGGATAGTAAAAGAGGCTCATTAAGATTAGGACCAGGTGAAGCTGGTGCTAAATATCTGCTTTTACATTCTGACAATGAAACCAAAACAAGTAAAATATTAAAGATTAAAGAAACAGGTCCAAGAGTATTCTCAAGGCAAACTTTGATTGATAAAGGATATCCTTCTGCTCCTTCTCAAAATTATTATTTGGTTTACAAAACAGAAATCGTACAGGACAAAGAATTTTTAAACCAAAGTTGGGATATAAAGAAATTAGAAGGTTATAAGAAAGGGCGAGCGTCAGCTCTTCCATTTTCAGTTACTTTGACAGAGTTAATGAAAACAGTAGTGAGATGAAAAGTCAACAACGCAAGCTAAATTTTTGCGACAAGTGTGAACAGAACTTGTTCAAGTTATGCCGAACGAAGCAAAAATCAGCTAAGCTAAGCTTGTCAATAAGTATAGCTGTCCCACCAGTAAACACTGACAAGAAGATGGTGATGACGTTGCTGCACTGCATCTGATAAGTGCAGGATAATATTTACTTTTTTTTAAAACCACAATGTACACTATGATTTCCACAATGGTCACAATGCTTGATTCATTGTGTTCATAGTGCCCGTAGTGGTAAAAGAAATAATGGACTTACAGTTTAAAACATGCAAGTTAATCACAGTTCTCCTGTATTTACTATTGGGTATCACTCAACAGATTTATTTTTTAAAGACCCTGGTGTTAAGACTTCCCCTTCTTCTCTTCCCACTGCTTTTTAAAAGATCTCTCATGAATTTTAGGAATTGTTCTTCCTGGCCCCCATGATTTTTTAAAAAGTATTCTCATCATCAAATTTTTCATTTTATTACTTCCGGTATCCATTCTTCGCCTTTTAAGCATAGTTTTTTTCCAGATATACATTGAGATTCGGTCTGAAGCTTTTGTATGTCCTCTTTTTACAGCATCATTTCTGTTAAACAATAGTAATTCATGCAAATTAATATTGACCGGGCATACTTCGGTACAACTTCCACAAAGAGAAGAAGCAAAACTCAGGTGTTTAAATTCCTTCATTCCTTTAAAATAAGGATTTATTATTGAGCCTATCGGGCCACTATATGTAGTACCATAAGTATATCCTCCAATATTTTTATAAATAGGACATGCATTTAAACACGCACCACATCTGATACATGAAAGGGCTCTTCTTTGCTCTTTTTGTTTTAATAATTCAGTTCGTCCATTATCAAGTAATATAACAAACATTTCCTGAGGCCCGTCAGTTTCAAATTCATGCTTTGGTCCGCTAATAACAGAATTATATACTGTAATATTTTGTCCTGTACCAAAAGTCGCAAGCAAAGGCCAAAAAAGCTCAAGATCATTTATTGATGGAATTATTTTCTCAATTCCAGCTACCACTATATGAAGTTTTGGAAAAGATACTGACAATAAGCCATTACCTTCATTTTCTGTTAAAGCAATTGATCCTGTATCAGCAATCAGAAAGTTTGCTCCGCTAATACCAGCTTCTGCTTCAATAAATTTTTGCCTGAGTTGTTGCCTTACAAAAAAAGTTATTTCTTCAGGAGTACTGTCAATTGGTGTTTTGAATTTTTCATGAAATAATTCAGAAACATCTTCTTTTGATTTATGCATTGCCGGTGTTACAATATGGTACGGTTTTTCTCCGGCTAGTTGTACTATATATTCTCCCAGATCTGTTTCAATAGACTCTATCTTCTTTTTTTCTAAATTTTCATTTAATTCAATCTCTTCAGTAGTCATTGATTTTGTTTTGACTACCTTATTTATTTTTCTCTTTTTTAATATTGATAATATTTCTTTTACTGCTTCTTTTTCATTTTGTGCCCAGATAATTTTTCCGCCATGTTTTTCAAAATTTGACTCAAATTCAATTAGATATTTATCTAGCTCATTAAGAATTTTAAATTTAATATTTCCTGCTCTTTTACGTGCTAGCTCAAGATCTTTATATTGTTTCTTTCCAAGAATTACAGCTTTATCATAACGTGAGATGTTATAATTGATTTTCTTTCTGTGATCCAGATCAAAAGCTTTTTCCTTACTCGACTTAATAAAGTCACTATATATATCTGACATAATTTTTTTTTTTAGAGAAATGAATTTTTTTTTCCTTTTCTTTTTTGCTTACAACCCTCAAAATCCTTTGATAAAAATAATTTTACAATTTTTTATGAAAGTTAAAAATAAATAAATCTTCAAGTTATTGATAGAATATTTAATTAATTATGTGGTTTGGCTAATTCTGTTTGTTAAAGGTTCCAACATAATG
>JAIOTT010000412.1 GCA_021106655.1 Bacteroidales bacterium | reverse complement strand
AATGTTTTATCTCAAATTTTCACCATTGAAGATGTTGACGAAACCTTAAATTCATTGCTTCTTGATGGTATCCTTGACAATGATGAAAAAATACAATTACATAAAATCATAAACCAATTAATTTCAAATCCAGGAATTAATCAATATTTTAAAAAAGGTTTGGAAATTAAAAACGAAGCAGAAATATTATTGCCTGACGGAAAAACATACAGGCCCGACAGGCTTGTTTTCGATGATGATAAACTTACAATTATTGATTATAAAACCGGAAGCCAAAAAGAATCTGATATTAATCAAATCAAAAAATACTGGGAGATTCTTTATGAAATGGGATACGAAAAAATCAATAAGGTTTTAATTTACATCAATAATGAAAATTGTGAAGTTGTTGAGGTTTAATACCAAGGATTGTTTGAAGAAAAATGCTGAAATAAATTAATACAACTTTGTGTTAAAAAAATAATGTGTACTTTTGTACGTGACAATACATATAAAATATGCAAAACATTACCATAACCCCACAAATTGAGAACGGAAAGTTTTATATTGATCTACCGGATAATATAATAAATTCGGATTTTATTATTCAAATCATAGTAAAAAAGGCTGAAATGAAAACGGAAGTCTTAAAACCCGTGGATGCTGAAACAAGAATCGCAAAAGTCAGGTTATTTTCAGGAATTGCGAAAAGTTCGACTTTCCGTTATGAAAAAGATCAATGGTATCATCAATAATACTATAATTTTATGAATGTTTTTGTTGATTCGAGTATATTAGTAGAATATCTAAAAGGAAATAAAGTTGAGGATCTGCAGAAACACCAACACTAACCTGAACAAACAAGAAAAGTTTGGACGGGATTACTGACACATTATTCTTTAAGTAAATAATTAAAAACCTAATCGCTCAAAATATTTCTTACATATTTCAGACCCTTATATGTATGGTAAGATACTTTATGAAATGGGATACGAAAAAATCAACAAAGTTTTAATTTACATCAATAATGAAGATTGTGAAGTTGTGTACCACAGGGACTAAGCCCCTTAATAATACCGATGAAATCGGCATTATTAAGGGGCTTAGTCCCTATTAATCAATCTTTCGTGAAAAGAAAAAAAAATCATTCTTCTTTTAAATAATCTTTCCAATCATCAGACAGATCGCTCCCCTCCTTATTTGTAAGGAGGGGCCGGGGGTGGATAAAAAAGAATTGCCCTAAAACCCTGAGTCTTTGAAGAAAGGGATGGTATTTTACGAAAGGGATGGCATCCCTGCCTTTGCCAAAACGGCTTCGTGCAGGCAGGCCTCTAAAAGAATACAAAAATATTGATTCCTCATCGAAACCCAAAAGGGATGCCATCCCTAACCCCATAAGTACCCAGAATCCAGTATCTTGTATCCAGTATCTTGTATCTTGTACCCAGTATCTTGTATCCAGAATCCAGCATCCATAAAAAAAAACTTTTGTTTATTCAGTTATTATGTTTTAATTTTACACTCTTATAAAAAATTAAAATAGTCGCCTTATGAAAAAAATTACATTATGCCTGATATTATTTTTATCTACTATTACTTACGGGCAAGTTGATGAAATAGTTATCTGTTTACCAAAGGAGGAAACAAAAGTACAACAATGTACTAAAGGATTTAGTGAATTTACTGGAGAACATTTACAATGGCTTAACGAAACCGGCGAACCAAATTTGCCTTACAAGTCGGTATTCGTTCTTCTTCCACCTGATGTTGATCTACCCTCTGTAAAAGTACATATTTCAAACGCTAAATGGGAAAAGGTTACCGGTGAATGGGATATTACCCCAGTACCTCCAATGGTTACATGGGACGGAGAGAAGGAAATTATTATCTGGCCTGAAGGGAAAAATATTGTTGAAGGCAGGGATATGGATATTTATGAAGCTAATGCAGTCTTTCCTGCTAAGCCAATAGTACGTGTGGATAATGTTGTTTTGCGCAAGTGGAAATTAGCTCAGGTTTTCTATACACCTTTTCGGTATAATCCGGTTGAACGTACACTTTATCGTTTGGTTTGCGACAGTTTGCGAATAAATTTTTCCAAAAACCCAAAACAAAAAGCATCAAATAAAACTGATAATATTAGAATTGAACAAATCAAACGTCATGCTGTGAATTTTGATGATGCAATTAGAGATTATGGAGTGTATGCACCATCTTCATCTGGGCGTTATATTATCATCACCACTGATTCAATACAAGATGCTTCAACAGAATTGTCAAATTTTATTGCAAGCAAGGAAGCCCGTGGATTTATGGTACAGGTTATTACCGAAGATACATGGAGCGGAGGTGCAATAGGTGATAACAGGGCAGATAACCTTCGTTTTTGGTTACAGAACAATTACGGACCTTTGAATATCGAATATGTTTTATTAATTGGTAATCCTGACCCAGATGATCCGGAGGATCCGACTGACTCTTTCGGAGATGTACCAATGAAAATGTGTTATCCACAAGGAGAGAACGGACAATATAATTGTCCAACAGATTTCTATTTTGCCGAACTTTCATCCAACAATTGGGACTCAGATGGAGATAATTATTTTGGTGAATATAACGATGATTTTAACGGTGATCCTCCTCGTGCAGCAGAAATTGTTGTAGGACGTATTCCTTATTACGGAAGTATTAACGATCTTGACCATATTCTTGCAAAAATTATAACTTATGAAAATACTTATGAGGCAGATGCAGTATGGCGGCAAAATATACTATTACCGATGAAACCAAGTGATGGAATTACTCCGGGATATCATCTCGGAGAAGAGATAAAAGATAATATCTTAACTCCAAATGGTTGGAATTATCACCGTGTGTATGAACTGGATTATAGTTTAACACCTCCTCCAACGACAACTCCATGTACTGTTGACAATGTTACTGATGCATGGAACGGAGATGATTTCGGTGGTATCTTCTGGTGGACGCACGGCAATCAAACATATGCTTATGATATTATGGATTTAACGCATGCAGCTACACTTGATGATGAGCATCCTGGTTTTACATTTCAATGTTCATGTAGAAATGGAGAACCTTCAACAACAAATAATCTCGGATACACACTTCTGAAAAACGGATGTATCAATACCATTAGTGCAACAACGGTTTCATTTTATAGCTCACAAACATTATTTGCAGGAACAGCATCTAATTCCGGGATGACATTTGAGTATTCTAAACGTCTTATTAACGATGAAATGACATCAGGTAATGCCTTGAATGATCTTAGATTTGAAGTTGGGTGGAATGGCGGATCCGGTTATTGGTATAACTATCTCACATTCAATATTTATGGATGTCCTTCAGTTGGTTTATTTACTTTTGTTGAGGCACCTACGGGACAATCGGACATAGTGAGCAATAACTGTGAACCATCAAATATTGATTATATTAATTACCAGGATACGCTTATATCATCTATCTCTGATGGAATAAAAGTCTGGTCATTTGTCCTGCGAGATGGTGGTATCAGTAATAATGATGCGGATACTCTGTCGACAAATATTTCTGCTTTAAGTATTACGAAATGTACATCAGATAGTGTAGCTTATTGGGGAAGGACAATTCGCAAAGCAGCAATTTTCAGAAATAGTGATAACAACCTTATTGGTGAAATTTACGTTACAGGTCCGAATAAATTCGATTTTTATGAGCTTATAAACTTAAATGCCGGTGACGATACTTCAGAAATATACGATCTTTATCTATCATTTGAAACAATGGTAATTGACAAAGAACAATTTCAATTTGAAATAAATGAAGAAAATGTAGTTCCTGCTGCAACAGCTTCTTCCGGTTTTACAGGCTTTTCTGCTACAAGTGAAGCTGACGGAGACAAAAACAGAATAGTAGTATCAGCAACTCAACTATTTTTCAGTGATGTCCCGGACATTGTTTCGCTAAATCATGATTTTGAAGTAACTGTAAATGCTACTGATGCAAATGGCAGTATTGACCCTGATGAATCATGTGTTATAATATTATTGAAAAATGAAGGAACCGGGTCTTTAACGTCATCCACAGGATTAACTCGAAACCTGGTAAATGGAATATCTATATGGACAGACCTCCGTTATGATACTGAAGAAACTTTTAATATTAAAGTTACCGGAAGTTTACCACAAGCTATTTCGGGTGATATTTTTT
>JAIOTT010000318.1 GCA_021106655.1 Bacteroidales bacterium | reverse complement strand
TAATACAATTCAGAATTGTCTTCTCTTTTTCCTAAACGACTTTGGTAACCGGCCTCAAATTTATTTGTTTCTCCTATCGGAAGAGTATAATCTATTTTTGTTCTTATTCTCCTGGAGGGTCCATCTTCAACATTTTTTATTCCATCAGTTATTTCCCCGCCAAGTGTTTCTAATTCGCTAAAGGAATTATCTTCCCAGTTTCGAATATCATAAGAAAACTCGGCAAGGATCTCATGGCCCTTTTTAGCAAACTTATGACCATAGTTTGTGTTGATAGAAATATAATCACCACCACGATGGCTCTCTTCAATGTTCTTGTAATGGTTAATGTTATTGCCTGGCTCAGTCCATTCTTCATAATCAAGGCGTGAATCACCATTTCCTTCACGTGTACCATATTTAATCCCTAAAGAGAAGAAATTTTTCTCATTCATCTGGAATTCAGTGCCTGCACGTATACTTTTTGTATTTCTTTCTCTGTCGAATGTCCCATTAGAATTCACATGGAAAAGACTATCTCCGGAAGATGTTGTACGATTTGATATCCTTTCTCCTGGATATTTCCTGACATTGTAATCTCCACCAATATAGTAATTAAACTTCTTGTCTTTCAGGTTAACTAAAAAGTCGCCACCATATTTTTTATCAATTCCGGCATTTAGGTTAACAATACCACTCACTCCTTGTAATTTATTTTTTTTTGTAATAATGTTAATTATTCCTGCAGTACCATCAGGATCATATTTAACTGATGGATTGGTGATGATCTCAATGTTATCGATTGTGCACGCAGGAATTTGCAGCAATCCATCGTTAGGGTCTAATATCGAAGGGCGGCCGTCAATCAGGACGGTAAAGCCGGTACTGCCTCTTAAGGAAACATTTCCTTCTATATCTACATTTACAGAAGGCACAGTTTCCAAAATATCAACTGCAGTCCCTGAAGTTGCAGTGATCTGCTTACTGACATTAATTACTTTTTTATCTATTTTATATTCTATGCCGGGAGCCGTGCCGTCAATAACTACTTCCTCAAGATTTTTAACAGACCTCTGCATAAATATTTTACCCAGATCAACGATTGGATTTGCCATGTTTATTACAATATCATTGATGGTGACTTCTTTGTATCCCATAAAAGATATCTGCATATAATACTTGCCCGGGTAAACAGACTCAAAGTTAAACTTACCTTTTGTTTTAGTCAATGTTCCTGTAATTAGCTTTTTGTCTTTAAGTTTGTAAAGTGCGATTGTTGCATAATCAACAGGTGTGTTAGTAAGAGAGTCGATCAACGAACCATAAATTTGCCCTATGGGCATGGGATTCTTTTGCCCGAATCCTTGATTAATAACAAGGATTAGTGTTAATATTAATAGTATTCTTTTCAAATCAATGCTTTTTAGATTTTCTGAATGCAAAATTAGAATAAAAGATATTTGCTAATAAATATTTTCAACAAATACATTGAAAATTTCAACCAAAGGAAGGAATTAGCTCATTCTTTGTAATTTGCCTCGCGTCATTTACCCTGCGGATGTCATTCGCTACGTTGTCATTCACTTCGTGTCATTTGCCCTTTGGGCGTCATTAGCTTCGCGTCATTTACTTCGGGCTCACCACAGTTTAATGAACACCCTCCACCAAAGTAATGACCACTTAATGACCACTTAATGACTACTTAATGACTACTTAATGACTACTTAATGACCACTTAATGACAATTGAATAACTACCTGCCATCTTTTGCCTTTTCAGCCAGCCTCACCAACTGCCAGTACGGAGGTGTATATCCTTTCTCTTCGATAAATTTCCCTGCTAGTATTTCAGTCTCCTTTTTAGTATTCTCAAATCTCTTTTCGAAGTCTTGATTCTTCAAAGCTTTGGTAGCACTCATTCCTTCGGGAATAATACATTCAATGCTAAACAAGTTTAATAACATACAATATGCTTTTAATACTCGGATAGGAGGCAGAAGCCAGATGTTATATTTTATTTTCTCACCACTATTAGCAGATTCCAGCAAAACATCCATTACAGCATTATCAATATGATCTTTGAACAAAGTTTCCGGATCACGCCATTCTGCTACAGCAGTTAGCTGAGGATCATACTCCAGATCAGATGGCATTTGTGTTACGAAATTTTCAACACCAAAGGCATGTAGCCAGTTAATTATGCCGGGCGATGATATTGTTGACACCGGCTTCCAGAGTTGAATTCCGAATTTTTTGTAGGCAATGGATCCGACTTCCGAACAGAACATTTTTGAAGGATCATTAAAATTCATTTTGAAGTCATATGGAATATGCCTAGACAGAGCCTCCTCATAAATATAGAGTGCAGCCTTATGAGGAATCTCTGGATCTTCAAGTATTTCAGGAAGGTTAGCTCTGGGCCTAAGAACCATAAAGCGAAGCTTTGTGTCTTTTATGTACTCTTCAACACTTGCTATAGCAACGCCTCTCTCTATATGAGATTCTACAAGATATGGAATGTTATTATCTGGATCGATGTAAATCATTGCAACATGTGAAAAATTTCCGGGATAATCATTTCCTCTTGATATTAATGCCGAAACCGGGGCACCACCACGTGACACCAACAGGTCTCCACTATGAACCTTTATCCCTAAAATATCTGTTGCAGGTGTTAGTGAAGCTTCATCATTTACTAACAAAGCAGCCTGGAACGACCTGCCAGAGATCTGTAATAATACCTCTTCAACAGCAGCTCTCATCCCATAGAGATTTTTATATACTGTAACACGGCCTTGTTCCGATTCCATGTCCCAGTTCCGTGATTGTTCTTTTATCATCATACGCACTCGATTATAATAATCAAGAAACCAATCAATATGTTTATGATTAACTGCAATGAGAGGTGTAATGGAAAAGAAATCAGGGAGAAGGCCTTCAAATTCCTCATTACCCGGCAGGAATATTGTATCCTTAAGATGATCCAGACGATCTTCAAGTGAAAATATCAATAAAGAAATGTATGCATTAAGTGTTGTAGTATCCTGTTCTTTGGCCTGCTGAAAAACTTCTTCCAGATAATCCCATTTCTCATCCTGATTCCATAAAAAAGCACTTTCGGAGCTTATACCAATAACTTCCCCAGATGGTTCCGGAATCAACAGGATGGCATAAAGAAGGACCAAAATAATTAGAAACCTAAAAGTAAATTTCTTTAACCAAACCATATTTATTTGTAACTACTCAACTACTCACTAATCACTACTCACTAATCAATCCTTCAGCCCTCGTTTCTCCAGCAAAGCATCTATCGAAGGCTCTTTCCCTCTGAACTTATCATACTGTACCATACCTTCGTCAGTTCCGCCTTCGGATAAAATATTTTTTCTGAAGCTGGCTGCAATATCCTTATTAAAAAGGTCTCCTGATTCAACAAAGGCCTGGAAGGCGTCGGAGTCGAGGACTTCAGCCCATAAGTAGACATAATACCCGGCTGCGTATCCTCCAATAATATGAGCGAAATAGGTGGATCTGTATCTGGGAAGAATCTCCTCCATAAGATCTATTCTGTCCATCGACTCTTTTTCAAATGTTAACACATCAATAGTTGTTGGTTTTTGTAGTCCGTGCCAGTCGAGGTCAAGAACAGAGGCAGCTATATATTCAACAGTGTTAAACCCGGCATTAAATATCAGACTCTTCTGTATCTTTTCGAGGAGCTCATCAGGGATCACTTCGCCGGTTTCATAATGTTTTCCGTATTCTTTGATCACTTCAGGCTGAGCAGCCCAGTTTTCCATTATCTGGGAAGGCAGTTCAATCATGTCACGAGGAATATTACCTGCAAGACGGTCGTATGGGCCATCTGTAAATAAACCATGCAACCCATGTCCGAATTCATGGAATAATGTATTTACTTCATCCCAGGTGAGTAGGGCAGGAGTGTCTCCGGAGGGTTTAGTGAAGTTACAAACTATTGTAACCACAGGATAAATTTTCTCTCCATTTTCATAAGTCTGTCCTCTAAAGCGGCTACACCATGCACCGGTACGTTTGCCTGGACGTGGATAATAATCAAGATATAAAATCCCAATATGTGAACCATCAGCCTCTTTTGCTTCAAAAACTTCCACATCAGGTTGGTAAACTGGCATGTCTGCAAGTTTTGTGAAAGTAATTCCATATAATTGATTTGCAACCCAGAACATTCCATCTCTAACATTTTCCAAAACAAAATAAGGTTTGACCTCTGATTCGTCAAGATCAAATTTTTCTTTTTTAAGTTTTTCAGCATAATACCACCAGTCCCAGGACTCAAGCTTGAACTCATTTCCTTCATTATTGATAATCTCCTGCATTTCATCACGATCCCTTGAAGCTGAAATCAATGCAGGTTCCATAATCTGATCC
>JAIOTT010000157.1 GCA_021106655.1 Bacteroidales bacterium | reverse complement strand
GCGCTTCCCATTTATGGGAAAGGCGAAAATATTCGTGATTGGCTATATGTCGAAGATCATGCTGGAGCGATCGATCTGATCTTTCATAAAGGCAAAGTGAATGAAACGTATAATATTGGTGGAGCGAACGAATGGACCAATATTGATCTTGTTAAATTAATGTGTAAATTGATGGATAAGAAATTGGGTAGAGTGGCTGGTGAATCAGAAAAACTGATCACTTATGTCACAGACAGAGCCGGCCATGATCTTCGTTATGCAATAGATGCAGGAAAGATAGCCAAAGAACTGGGATGGAAGCCTTCTCTTGATTTTGAGGAAGGATTGAACAAAACCGTTAATTGGTATCTAAAAAACGAAGAATGGATGGATCGTGTAGTTAATAAAGAATATCAAAAATATTATGATAAGATGTATGATAGATAAAAGTTTAATTTTTAATTATAACTTGAGGTAATACAATGAAAGGAATAATTTTGGCAGGCGGTTCAGGTAAACGTCTTCATCCTATCACCAGAGTCGTCTCAAAACAACTTCTTCCCATTTATGACAAACCAATGATATATTATCCTTTATCAGTTTTAATGTTGGCTGGAATTAGAGATATTTTGATTATTTCTACTCCAGAGGATTTACCAAATTTTGAGAAATTATTAGGAGATGGGTCTAAACTTGGGCTTCGATTTACTTATGCTGAACAGCCTTCTCCTGACGGTTTAGCTCAAGCATTTATTATTGGTGATGAATTTATTGGAGACGATAATGTTTGTCTTATTTTAGGTGATAATATATTTTATGGTGCGGGATTAAAAAATATTTTAGATAAAGCAGTCGATACTGTTGATGACGAGGGAAATGCAGTTGTTTTTGGTTATTATGTTGATGATCCTGAACGTTATGGAATAGCTGAAATTGATGATGCACATAATGTGATCAGCATTGAAGAAAAACCTATTGATCCAAAATCAAATTATGCAGTTGTCGGACTATATTTCTATCCAAACAGCGTTATTGAATTAGCAAAAAAAGTAAAGCCCTCCAAAAGAGGGGAGCTTGAAATTACATCTGTTAATCAAGAGTATTTGACAAGAAAAGAGTTGAAGTTGCAAATCCTTAGCCGTGGATTTGCCTGGCTGGATACCGGTACGCATGAATCTATGAGTGATGCGACGGAATTTGTGAAAGCGATTGAAAAACGGACTAGCCTTAAGATTGCATGTATTGAGGAAATAGCATATAAACTTAAATATATTGATGATGAACAACTGAATAAAATCATTAAGGATTTAGGGAAAAGCAGTTATTCCGAATATTTAAAGAAAATTTAGTAAGATGAGTAAGATCAAAAAGCATAATAAGATCAGCTTAAAGGTAATTGGTGATGACAGGGGGTCTCTTATCGCTTTGGAATCGCTTGACAATATACCTTTTGAGATAAAAAGAGTATATTATATTTATGCTACGAGGAATGCCTGTAAAAGAGGCTTGCACGCACATAAAAAATTACGTCAGATGATGGTATGTGTACATGGAAGTTGCAAGTTGTTGCTGGATGATGGCCATTCGAAAGAAGTTCTCAAATTGAACAGGCCTGATGAAGGTGTGATGATGAATGAAATGATGTGGCGGGAGATGTTTGATTTTTCTGATGATTGCGTATTAATGGTACTGGCATCTGAGCATTATTTGGAAAGTGATTATATTAGAGATTATGATAATTTTATAAAAAAAGTTAAAATAAATAATGAAGGATAAATATGAGTAAAAAAGTACTGATCATTGGCGGAGAAGGAAATGGTGGTGTAATCGCATCCTGTATAGAAGTTAATCGTATTCGTTTTAATGATCTCGAATGGGAAGTTGCAGGATTTATCAATGACTTTGAAAAGGGAAAAACCATTAATGACTATCCGGTTTTAGGTGGAACAGATGATATTGATAAGTTCTTAAATGATGATTATTACTTTATGTATGCAATTCATATGATCGGCAGAAATGTGAAAAATGAAGAAGTATTTTTGAAGATGAATATTCCGGATGATAGATTTGCAACAATAATTCATAAAACGGCTTTTGTCGGTAATAATGCAATTTTGGAACCGGGTGTATTTGTTATGTCTAATTGCTATGTTGGATCTAAAGCATATATTGGTAAGTGTTGTTTATTAATGTCAAATGCCTCAATAGGACACAACACAATTGTAAAACCTTTATGTCATTTTTCTTCCGGTTCGCTTACAAGTTCGTATGTTACTGTCGGTAAGGCCTCTGACGTAACGTTAGGTGCAAGAGTTTTAGAAAAGATTAAGATAGGTGATTACGCTGTGGCGGGTGCGCATTCGCTTGTAATGCATGATATTCCAAATTATGAAATTCACATAGGAACACCAGCAAAATTTTTAAAAAATGTTAGAATGGATTGATATGATAAAATTTTTAGATCTAAAATCTATTAATGATAGTTTTGAACCTGAATTAACCAATGCAATTAAATGTGTTTTGGATTCGGGTTGGTATTTGCTGGGAAAGGAAACGTCTTCATTTGAGAATGAATATGCTGAGTTTATAGGTTGTAAGCATTGTATTGGAGTTGCTAATGG
>JAIOTT010000240.1 GCA_021106655.1 Bacteroidales bacterium | reverse complement strand
TATTTTAAATATCAAAACCATGATTTACAAACAATTGAAGACAATATGGAATATAAACATTATTTAATATGCGTAGGTAGAAAAATTGACAATATCAATACTAATCAATAATAAAAAAGTATATGCAATTATTGTAACCTACAATGGAGATAGATGTATTGACAAATGTTTAAGAAGCCTTCATGGTTCTCATTTACTAATAGATATCATCGTAATAAACAACAATTCATCTGATAATACAATAAGTATAATAGAAGATAATTATCCTAATGATGTTCTATATAAAGCTAATAAAACTGGCAATTTCATTTTCAGCTTTCTATGGAAAATTCACCCAATATTAGTTAGTGGTGGCATTGGATTTATTTGTCAAAAAAACTTGATGAAATAATTTTGCATGAAAAATGTATCCGTTTACATAGTTGTGCTTAATTGGAATCATTTGGATGATTTAATTTTAACATTGGATTCACTGTTAAAACAAGATTATCCAAATATGAAGATCTTGATTTCGGATAACGGCTCTACTGACGGTTCCCAGGATTATATTAAAAACCACTTCCCGAATATAACTTTAATTGAAAATAATGATAATCTTGGTTGGGCAGCTGGAAATAATGTTGGAATTAAATATGCTTTAGAAAACCATGCCGATTATGTTTTACTAGCCAATAATGACCTTTATATTGAAGACACTTCAATAATTACAACCTTGGTTAATGACCTGATGAGCCTTAAGGCTAAAAAAATAAATATAATTGGGACAAATGTCAATTATTATAATCAAAAGGAAAAGACACATAACTCAGGATGGATAATGTATCCTGAAAGTGAAAAAAAAGGAAAAGTTTTCAATAAATATAGAAAAGATTTTAAAATTGAATTACCAGACAACTACAGAATTGTTGATTTTGTTTCAGGCTGTTTTATTTTATTTGATTGTTCTGTTTTCAACGATATTGGGCTAGTTGATGAAGCTTTTTTTATTTATGGAGAAGAGACCGAATTTTCATTAAGAGCCTGGCAAGCAGGATACGGTTCTGCAATCAATACGAATTTGACAATCCATCATAAAATTTCGGCAACTAACAAGGTAGGTTCACCCTTCTCCATGTATTTAAAAACTCGCAATCTGTATTATCTATTAAAAAAACACAAAGCTCATATTCCCAGTTATAACTATTTTATGGCTAAATACTATTATAGTTTTATTAAGAATATCATTAAGATATTGCTCTATCCAAAACAATTTCATGGTGGTCAAATGAGTGTATTAACCAGAACATGCAAAGGTTTAATTGATGGAGTAATTAATAAACGTGAGGGGAAAAGTGGAATTAAATTTTAAACTACAATGCTTATGGCAAAAAATGTCTTAGTTACCGGAGCTGCAGGTTTTATCGGGTCTCATGTTGTTGACCGTTTAATAGATGGTGGACACAATGTCATCGGACTTGATGATCTTAGTGGTGGATTTAAAGAAAATGTTAATCTTAAATCCATATTCATTGAAGGAAGCATTAATGATACAGACTTAATTAATAAAACTTTCGAAAAATTTAGTTTTGAATATGTCTTTCATTTGGCTGCTTACGCAGCTGAAGGATTAAGTCATTTTATCAAAAAATTCAATTATGAAAACAACCTGATAGGAAGTGTGAATATTATAAACGCTTCTGTAAATTCAAATGTTAAGTGTTTTGTCTTTACGTCTTCAATTGCTGTATATGGAGCTAATCAGTTACCAATGATTGAGGATACAATGCCTAAGCCAGAAGATCCGTATGGAATTGCAAAATATGCAGTTGAACTGGACTTAAAAGAAGCAAAAGAAATGTTTGGTTTGAACTATATAGTTTTCAGGCCTCATAACGTATATGGCGAGCGACAAAATATCGGCGATAAATACAGAAATGTTATTGGTATATTTATGAACCAAATCATGCAAAAGAAACCTTTAACGGTTTATGGAAACGGAGAACAAACAAGGGCATTTAGTTATATAGATGATGTTGCCCCGATAATCGCAAAAAGTATTACAATGCCTGAATGCTATAACGAAGTTTTTAATGTTGGGGCAGATGTGCCATATTCTATTAACGCATTAGCGTCAATAATATCAGAGGTCATGAATGTAAAATGCAAAATTAATTACCTTGATGCAAGAAAGGAAGTAGTTCATGCATTTTCGAGTCATGATAAAATTAGATCAATTTTTGGTAATCAGACACAAAGTATTTCTTTGGAGGAGGGTGTAAAAAGAATGGCAGATTGGGTGAAAAAAAATGGTGCTAAAGAATCTGCTGAATTTAACAATATTGAAGTATTTAAAAACTTACCGGATTCATGGAAATAGTATATGAAAGATAAATATATGATCTCATTCATTATAATTGGAAGAAATATTGAAAATACTATCGCAAAATGTATTGAATCTGTGATAAGATTTATTGGGAATAATAATATTATAGAATACGAAATAGTATATGTAGATTCTGAATCAAAAGATAAAACTATAGAAATTGCAAAAAAATATCCGATAAAAATTTTTCAGATAAAAGGGCAGGTCAACGCAGCAATTGGAAGAAATGTGGGAGCTAAAAATGCAAAAGGAGACATCCTATTTTTCATTGATGGGGATATGGAAATACTGCCGGATTTTTATCCAATTGCATTTGATACGAATACAAACAAATTGAAATATCCCTTTTCAAGTGGACCCTTATTGCACAAGCATTACAATGGTAAGTTTGAGTATCTCTATTTACATAATGATGAAAT
>JAIOTT010000416.1 GCA_021106655.1 Bacteroidales bacterium | reverse complement strand
TCGAAGTATGGAAATAAAAGAATTTTTAGATCAGGACCAAAAGAAAGATTTACTAAGATTGTTGACTGCTGGCTCAGTGGATGATGGAAAATCAACATTGATTGGAAGATTACTTTTCGATAGTAAAAAACTATATGAAGATCAGCTGGATGCTTTGGAAAGAGACAGTAAACGTGAGGGACATGCCGGAGAGAATATTGATTATGCGCTATTGCTTGATGGTTTAAAAGCAGAACGTGAGCAGGGGATCACCATTGATGTTGCATACCGGTATTTCTCCACATCCAAACGTAAGTTTATTGTTGCTGATACTCCCGGCCATGAACAATATACACGGAATATGATCACCGGTGGAAGTACAGCAAACCTGGCCATACTATTAGTGGATGCACGAAAAGGTGTTATTACACAAACTAAACGACATACTTTTATTGTTTCACTTCTTGGTATTAAGCATGTTGTGCTGGCAGTTAATAAGATGGATTTGGTTGATTATGATCAAAAAGTATATGATTCAATTTGTAATGATTATCTTGATTTTACTACGCCGCTTGATATTCCGGATATAACACTCATACCTGTATCAGCCTTAAATGGTGATAATGTCGTGGATATTTCTGACAAAATGCCATGGTACCACGGGAAAAGCTTACTCGAATTTATAGAAACAGTACATATTACCAGCGACAGGAATTTTGAAGATCTTCGGTTTCCGGTGCAATATGTCATCAGGCCAGGCCTCAATTATCGTGGTTTTGCAGCTAAAGTTGCCTCAGGTATTATCCGGAAAGGTGATGAAGTGATGGCTCTCCCTTCCCGTAAAACTTCAAAAGTAAAAAGCATACTTACTTATGATGGAGAAGTTGATTACGCCTTTCCTCCTCAATCAGTGACTGTTGAACTGGAGGATGAAATTGATATCTCCAGAGGTGAAATAATAGTACATCCATATAATAATCCTAAAGTAGAAAGACACTTTGAAGCAATGATGGTATGGATGGATGAGAAAGCTATGGATCCTCATACTCAGTTTATTATAAAACATAATACACATACAACCAAAGCTCGTATAGATGAAATACGCTATAGATTAGATGTTAATACCCTGGAACGAAAGGAAGCAGATCATTTTTCTCTTAACGAAATTGGCAGAGCAGTATTTACGACAGCAAAACCATTATTTTTTGATCCCTATAAGAAGAATCGCCAGACAGGATCCTTTATTCTGATTGATCCCATCTCTCATAATACTGTTGCTGTTGGAATGATAATGGATAAGTTAAGCAGCGATCAGCTTCCTTCCCGTATTACAGATGTTCAGAAAGAGTTGATCGTAAGAGGTAAAGGGCTTATTAGATCCAGGGACTACCAAAAAAGATATAATCAAAGAGGAGCGACAATCTGGATCACCGGTCTGCATGGTCCGGCAAAAATGAACTGGCCTATGTTTTGGAAAAACGTTTATTTGATATGGGAGCAACACTTGTTTTGCTCGAAGGTAAAGCAATCAGATCAGGATTGTCGAATGAGTTGGATTATACTCCAACTGATCGTGCAGAACATCTAAGAAGGGTTGCTCATGTTTCTAGTATTCTCAACGATCAGGGAATTATTACCATTTGTTCATTTATCTCACCTGAAGAAGCGATTCGTGCACAAGTGGAGGAGATTATAGGAAAGAGACGTTTTAACCTGGTTTATATGGACGCTGATTTAGAGTTTTGCAGGAAAAATGATAAATATGGGCTCTATCAAAAGGCCGAGGAAGGGAAATTAAAGTATTTGCCAGGGATTGATATGGAATATGAGGTACCTGATAATGCAACATTAACGATCAAAGCTGATTCGGATGATGATAACGTTGGTTTAATTATTAGTTATCTCGAAAAGAGAAAGATTTATCCTATTGAATAAATTATAATAGAACACAGATGACACAGATAAGACGGATTCACACGGATCTAATTCGCGAACATCTGTTGTATCCGTGTTATCCGTGTTCTGTTCTTTTAACTTAGCCTGTTATCTTGTTAAGTATGTCAGAACAAATCCAAAACAGATCAAATAAACAAATAAGCATAATCATCGTTACTAAGAATGATTATGAAAATCTGTTGACAACATATGATAGTTTTCAATTCTCGGATCAAATAAAGAACGAAATCCAACTAATATTAATTAACGGTGGATCCGATGATGAAACACAATCGTTTATCAAATCTCACTCCTCAGACTTTTCTAAAATAATATCAGAACCCGACCTGGGTATTTATGATGCCATTAATAAAGGCATTAAATATGCTAATGGTGGTTGGGCTATTTTTATGAATGCTGGAGATACATTTGCATATGATAAGGTTTTGGAAAATATCCAGGGAAGCATAGATAGGGAGGCTGATATTTTATACGGTGATTGCATTCTTAAATATCCCGGATTTAACTTGCTAAAAAAGGCCTGTGAGATAGAAAATTTATGGAAGGGAATGATAACTACACATCAATCATTTATCATAAAAACAGAGCTTCTTAAGAAGAATCCATTTGATCTGGTTTACAAACTTGGAGCTGATTTTGATCAGGTATTAAAACTCTACAAACAAAAAAAGCAATTTAAATATATCCCTATTACGATTGCCGCTATTGATACTTCAGGTGTCTCAAATAGAAAAATAACAAGAACCAGATGTGAGCATCATAAAAGTCTCCGAAAGAATGAACAATTGGGTTTTAGCATGCATTTCTATTATGTTCTCAATTTTGTTTATCTGGTTGCAATAAATATTACCAGGTTACTTTTACCGAAAAAAATATACTATAGTATTATCAAAGCGATTAACAAGAAAAGAATTAGTTCTTGATTGATTAGGTTTACCAAATATAATGGAACACGGATGACACTGATACAACGGATAACCACTAATTTTAAAACCCAATTAAATTCTATCCATACAAGAGGACGTATTTATTTGACAATTTTAATTGGAATCGCTTTATCATCATTTGCTTATCCTCAAGAACTTGACTTGATGACGCAAAAAGATTGGGAAATTGTTGTTGATAAAGAGGCAATACCGAGTGAAAAATTTGCGGCCGAAGAGTTTCAAAGCCTATTTATGCAAGTCACGGGCTTCAGGCTTAAAATAGTCAATTCAACTTCCAGCAAATCGAAGAATATATTTATTGGCTATTCGCCACATTCGCGAAATACTGGAGCTACTGTTGATACTAAGAATTTAGGAAAGGAAGGATTAAGAATAAAAATTACTCAAAATAATATAACTATAGAAGGTGGCAGGCCGAGGGGCACGCTTTATGGAGTATATGAGTTTGCAGAAAGATATCTGGGCATTCGTTTCCTGACAAATGATTATACTTATGTACCTTCAAAAAAGAACAAAATTATTATTCCCTCTGAAGAGTTCACATATAAACCTTGCTTTGTTTACAGAAGTGTTTATTATACAGAAAATATGAAAAATCCGGAGTTTTCTGTTCGATTACGCCTAAATGCTTTTGAGGATAGAGAGAAATATGGAGGGAGATGTGACATGGAGTTTGTTAACCACTCATTTTATTATCAGCTTCCGGTTGACTCTTTCAAAATTGAACATCCTGAATATTTTGCAGAAGTTGATGGTAAACGAATGCTGGAAGCACATGGGGGAGGGCCGCAACTTTGCGTTAGTAATCCAGATGTGATAAAAATCTTAACAAATGCAGTTCTGGACGAAATTAAAGACAATCCTGAAAAAAAGAATGTTAGTGTATCACAAAATGATAATAATTATTATTGTAGATGTAAAAACTGTGAAGTAATAAATAAGCGTGAGAATAGTCCAATGGGTTCTCATCTTACTATGATAAACCAGGTTGCTGATGAAGTTTCCAGAAAATATCCTGATGTTGAAGTTGGTACACTTGCCTATCAATATACCCGAAAACCCCCGAAAAAGGTTATTCCAAATGATAATGTGATGATCCAACTATGCAGCATTGAATGTGATTTATTGCATTCTTTTCAGGATAAATCAAATAAAATGAACAAACCGTTTGTAAAAGATCTTACTAGATGGGTGAAAATTTCTAATAACATTTGGATTTGGGATTATATCGTAAATTTTAGCTGTTATGGATTACCATTACCGAATTTAAGAAGTATCGGTGATAGAATAAAATATTATAGCGAAAGCAATATTAAAGGAGTGTTTATGCAGGCAAACTATTCTGGTTTGTCGAGAGAGATGAGCGATCTTAGAAATTATATAACTGCAAAGTGTTTATGGAAACCTGGATCAGATTCATGGGAACTTACTAAGGAGTTTTGCCATCTTTATTATCAAAATTCAGCAAGACCAATCTTAG
>JAIOTT010000172.1 GCA_021106655.1 Bacteroidales bacterium | reverse complement strand
TTGGTCACTTTTCGTAATTTCACGGAACTTGTGGAAGAACCCATTATAGGGTGTTCAGTGACAGATGCAACCTTATTTCCTTCGGTTACTTTTTTATTGATTCAATGCCCAATTTCTTGTATTGATTTTGCTCAAGTTCCTTTTCTGATTGACGATTGAATTTGTGTCTTATTTGGGTGTCTATTTTTCCATTTCTGTTAGAAGCAGAATATATTTATGACGATTTATCGCAATTATTTATTAACTAATATTATGGCGAGGGTGGGCATGGGGTTGCTGGGAATTGTTCTTGAAAATCTGCACATGCAGAAGTAGCTGTGGCTGCAAGATCAGGAGTGCGTGTGGGAGTGGGCGTGAATGTGGATGCCTGACCACTAGTCTGAGGAATAGGGAGTGAAATCGCATTAGCCACACAAACAGGCATATCTTCGGCATAATCCTTGCTAAGTGTTGTGAAGTCAATAACCTCCGGGTTATCGAGAATTAAACCATCTTGAATTATCCATGCAAAATTAGAAGTAAGACTAACTAGGTTTTCAGAGGTAAGAGCAACATTGCAGTTGCTATCGATGCATTTTATCCCAAATGAATCACTTTGATCGTCTACATTAACTACCATTGCACACCCTTGAACTTGAGCAGTAATGTCACTTGAATTCTGAACATTGAACCAGGCGTTTTCTTCAATGTTCGGTACCACCATGATTTCTCCCTTTAAAATCTTAACAGTTATCTCAACTGATTCCAGCGGAATACCGGGTTGTTGAAGAATCTCAATTCTTGTCTCGGGTTTCAATATAATCTGAGAACCATCAGGAAGTATTATTGCACTATTAGGAATGGTTGGCTCAATTGTTAGGGAGGGTACTATTGTAAGCGATGGTGCTGGTGGCGTGTCAATCTCCTCGGTAAGCGTGGGATGAATTTCGCGATCATCCATTGACACTCGTAGGGGAGTTTGAAAAGGATTTGCCCCGCAACTTGTCGTTACAATGAGAATAAAAAAGAGCACCGACATCAATACTCCGTTTTTAAGTATCCATTTTAGTATAACCATTAAAAACTCCCCTCGGAAAAATTGATGAAAAATAACCTACACATATAATAGCAAGAAATTATTAAAATGCAAGTAATTTCCTTGAAAATCAGGAAATTGTCTTCCAAAACAATCTGAGCATGATGAACTTAGACCAAATTTGTTATTTTGCATAAGAGTAGAAAAACATTAAGATTAAAACACATAAATGTTGTTATAATAATTAAGATTGCGAAATCAATGGTGATCAAAATAGCTTGTGTGCAGGGGTTTGACAAGGCAGGCTCCAGCTGCAGGGAGATTATTTTCTTCGAGGGAGTCTGCTGATTCTGTGTGAAATTAAAACCTCTTTTTATGTAATTATTACTTCAAAAATAAAATTTACTAAATCAATATTTGTTCCATAGTTTTTTTATTTTTAGTGGGCTTCAGGAGGGTGAATAGTGAAGAGCTTATTTTTAATACTACCTTTGTTATTATTTGTGATTACACCAGGAAGTGTGAATATCATTGATGTTCCTGCTTTAGGAGGTAAAGCACAAGTATTGGATATCACTCCAGGCACGTCTTCTTCTTATTTTAGTGATATTACTACCTATTGTGGACGATTATATTTTGACGATCAGTCATCAAAAGCTGATGGTGAATTATGGTCATATGACGAAGGAACTAACCTTGTTGAGATGGCGAGTTCATATACGTATGTGGAAAATCTTGGACAACCAGGTTATCAAGAATATCTTGGAAGTCTGTATTTTTCAGGGGATACTGGCCATGTGGGGTATCTAAATTCTTATACATGTGATAATGGTTTATTCTCATATCAGACGAGTGTAAATTTGGCAAACTATTTATCTTCTAGTCCCCCTCCATGGAAAGTTGGCGGGTTTATGGTTTATAATGACAGGCTATACTTCCGTGGATATACACATGATACGGGTTTTGAATTATATGTCTTCTATAACAACTTTTCGTCGTTGGTTGGTGAAGTTCAACAAGGGGCAGCTACATCGAATGTTGATTCATTATCTGTTTATAATGATGAGTTGTATTTTTTTGCAGGTGATGGAAATTATGGCGAAACATATAGTTTGTGGAAATATTCAGAGCCAAGTGGTGTGGTCTTTGTTGGAAATGAATGGGGGCAGACAACTACTTCTAAATTAAATCGCCAAGTATTACCTATAGAGCAACCCAGTGGCGATCAATGGTTGGTTCCTTATAATGGACAACTTTTCTTTTCCACCCTAGATATAGAAACAGGGGTAGGAAGACTGTGGAAATATGATAGTGTTGATGATATCTTCACAAATATCTCTGTTCCAGAAGCCACCAGATCCACGGTCTTAGATGGAATTGTGTATGACGGAAAACTATATTTTAACTTTGCTACAGAATCTGTAGGGGGAGAATTGTTCTCTTACGATAGTGTTACCAATCTGGTATCGTTAGCTGCTGATATCATACCTGGTGAATATGGAAGTTGGCCTACGAATTTTGAGGTTTATAATGATCAATTATATTTCTCAATCGCTGACAACATATATGGGGGGGAACTGTGGCGATATGATTCAAGGACCGATGAA
>JAIOTT010000476.1 GCA_021106655.1 Bacteroidales bacterium | reverse complement strand
TGATAACTGATAACTGATAACTGATAACTGATAACTGATAACTGATAACTGACAACTGTTTATGGGACTTCAACTGTATTCAATATTTCATTAATGATGTCTTCTGTTGTGATATTTTCTGCTTCTGCTTCATAGGTAAGTCCGATTCTATGACGCAATACATCATTTGCAACTGCTCTAATGTCCTCAGGAATAACGTAGCCACGTCTCTTTATAAAAGCATAGGCTTTTGCTGCGAGGGCAAGATTGATACTTGCACGTGGAGATCCACCATAATATATCAGGCCTTCAAACTTTTTAAGCTTGTATTCAGATGGATAGCGAGAGGCAAACACAATATCTGTAATATAATTTTCAATTTTCTCATCAAGGTATACTTCCCTTACAACATTCCTCGCCTTAAGTATATCTTCCGGTTTCAGAATTGCATTTGTCGCTGAAGCTATGTCGGAAATATTCTGGCGCAAAATCATTTTTTCTTCTTCTTTTGCCGGGTAACTAATAACAATTTTCAACATAAACCTGTCAACCTGTGCTTCAGGTAAAGGGTATGTTCCTTCCTGTTCTATAGGGTTTTGAGTAGCCATAACAAGAAATGGCTCCTCCAGTTTATATGTAGTAGTACCAATGGTAACCTGACGCTCCTGCATAGCCTCAAGGAGTGCACTCTGAACTTTTGCAGGTGAACGATTGATCTCATCAGCCAGAATAAAGTTTGCAAACAAAGGACCTTTCCTGACCACAAATTCCTCTTTCTTCTGACTATAGATCATTGTACCAATAAGATCGGCTGGTAACAGATCAGGTGTAAACTGTATACGGCTGAATTTTGCTTTAACAGTGTTGGCAAGAGATTTTATCGCAAGGGTTTTAGCAAGTCCCGGAACACCTTCCAATAATATGTGTCCGTTCGACAACAAGCCTATCAATAGCCTTTCGAGCATATGCTTTTGCCCGATTATCACTTTGTGCATCTCCATTGTTATCAGATCAACAAATGCACTTTCCTTTTGCACACGTTCATTGAGTTCTTTAATGTCTGTTCCTATCATAATTTATAAATTTTTAATGTCAATGCAAAAATATATATTGAAAGTACACAGTACACGATGTATAATGTTAAATAATGTTAAACACGATAGTAAAGTAGTTGAGTAGGTAATTAGTTAATTTGGAGAAGCTATTAACACATTATCATATCCACATATTAGTATGTTATATTTACAATTTTACTTTTAAAGTATTAATTTATTATTATTTTTGGCCGATTAATAGAAACCGACAAATAAAAACAACAAATGAAAAAGTTTATCATATTCACTAAATCCATAATTATTACAATTACTTTAGTTTTAACATTTTGTAACAGCATCGCTCAGTCGGATCACAATCCTACTGATATACTGTTAAGATACGGCAATCTAAATCTCATAGAGAATGTTGATGAATTTATTCTGTCAAAAGGAGATATGAAGGAGTATTCCTTTGAGGGCAGGTATTACTGTATACTACAATTTCATCAAATACCTTCACAAAGTGAAAAAGAAAGGATGAAAAATACCGGCATCAGATTTCTGGATTATATTCCAAACAATGCATACATTATTTCTTTACCTCTTGGCTTTGAAAGAGATCATTTTCAGGGAAATAATATCAGGAGTATAACAGCTTTTAAGGCTGAATATAAACTTTCTGTTGATCTTCTTAATAAAGACTATCCTGAATGGGCAATCAAGGACAATGGCCGGATAGAATTGATCATAAACTATTTTAGGGATATTTCAGCAGATGCTGTGGAAAAAGAACTAAGGAATATGGGTATTGAGATTATCCGCAAGCATGATCATGCACAATATTTCGAGGTGTTGGTAAATATTAATGACATTGAGAAGATCTCAAATAGTCCTTTTATTGTGTTCATTGAAGCTGCTTACGAACCGGGAGAGCCTGAGAATTATACCGGAAGGACTCTTCATCGTTCCAATGTTCTGGCATCAGAGTATGCAGGTGGAAGGAAATATAATGGAACCGGAATGAAAGTGATGCTACAGGATGATGGTGAGATAGGTCCACATATTGAATATCAGGGAAGAATTGGTGCTCAATATCTGTCAGGTGCAGGGGGTGCTCACGGCGACCATACAGGTGGTACTATTATGTCGGCAGGTAATCTTGATCCGAAAGGCAGAGGAATGGCCTGGGGCGCTGAAATATATGTATATGGTGCAGCAGGTAATCCTTACTACAACGGCTTTGACAGTATCCCTTCACATTATTTTAACCCGGGAATAAAGATATCTTCCACATCATACAGCAATGGTTGTAATGCAGGTTATACCAGCTTTGCCAGAATGATGGATGAACAAGTAAGGCAATACCCATCACTGATGCATGTTTTTTCAGCAGGAAATGCCGGAACTTCGGATTGCGGATATGGAGCCGGGTCAGGCTGGGGAAATGTTACAGGTGGTCATAAAATTGCCAAGAATGTTATTGCAGTTGGCAACCTTGACTATAAAGATATATTATCACAATCAAGCAGCAGGGGACCAGCCCATGACGGTAGAATTAAGCCGGATGTTTGTGCAAAAGGAACTGATGTTTATTCAACATTAGACCCTAACGATTACAGAACAATTTCCGGAACATCTATGTCATGTCCGGGAGTTGCAGGATCACTGGCCCAATTATATCATGCCTATAAAGAATTAAATGGTGTATCTTATCCCCTCTCGGCTCTTATGAAAGGAATTGTACTAAATACAGCCGACGACTTAGGAAACCCCGGACCTGACTATAAACATGGCTGGGGAAGGATTAATTTGAACAGGGCGGTAAAAATTCTTGAGAATTATTCATATTTCCAGGATTCGATTGATCAGGGTATTGTGAATGATCATAATATTATTGTA
>JAIOTT010000498.1 GCA_021106655.1 Bacteroidales bacterium | reverse complement strand
TACCGGATATTTATGCATGAATGATGAATGTTTGATAAATTCTAATATTCTTACAAAAATAATAATAAATCAGTCAACTCTTAACAGTATATAGTTTATCAGGGTTTTTGAAAAAAATTTGATAATTATGTATTTCTTTTGGAGATATGACATCTTAATTCACTAAATGTATAAGCTTTTGTTAAATTTGCTTTTTTATTATTATTCTGAAACAAACTGATTTCGCTCACGTTTAGTTACTAACTTAGCTAATAAATATGTATTTATGAATAAGCTGGCTGATAAACATGTATTGTTTCTTCCCCGGTGGTATCCAAACCATTACGACCCTATGCTCGGACTGTTCATAAAATACCATGCTGAAGCAATATCTAACACAGTCAAGGTTTCTGTTCTGTATGCACAAGCAGCGAAAGATATATCGAGCAAATATTCTATTGATCTGAAAACAGAGAATCAGGTTTATACCGTGAGGGTTTATTATAAACCATGTTCTTCTAAAACACCTATTATTATAGCACCTTTAGTAAAGGCTTTTCGCTTTCTTTCTGCTATTGATAAAGGTTATAGAACCATCATAATGAATGCAGGCAAACCCGACATTGTTCATGTTCATGTGTTGACCAGACTTGGGCTAATAGCATACTTACTTAAGATCTTCAAAGGGATTCCATATTTGATTACAGAACATTGGTCGAGGTACTTGCCTGAAACCGGAACGTTTAACGGATCATTAAGGAAGATGTTGACCCGACTTGCTGTCCGCAATGCTGTGGCTGTTACTACGGTGACTGATAATCTGAAACAAGCCATGATCGCCCACGGGTTAAAGAATAGAAAGTATTTAATCTTACCAAATGTTGTTGATACTGCTAAATTTAAGCCATCTAAAAATAATACAGATCATAACAAGATCCGGTTTATTCATGTTTCATGCTTTGAGGACAGGTCAAAAAACATTTCCGGGATACTAAATACCCTGGCAAGATTATCTGAGATAAGGGAGGACTTTGAGTGTTTCTTTGTTGGTGTAGGGATGGATTTTGAGATTATGAAAAATAAAGCTGACAAACTTAATTTGCTGAATAAGAATGTTTTTTTTACCGGTCTTTTGGAAGGAGATGAGATTTCCAATATTATTAGTAGTGTTGACTTTATGATATTATTTAGCAACTATGAAAATATGCCTGTAGTGATAAATGAAGCCTTTGCTTGTGGCATCCCGGTTGTTTCAAGCAGAGTTGGGGGAATTCCCGAATACGTGAAAGAAGAAACAGGAATACTTGTTGAACCCGGTAATGAAAATGATTTTCTTGAGAAAATAATTCATATGATGGACAACTTTTCAGAATATGATAAAAGTAAGATTCGGAAATTTGCAGTTGAATCATTCAGCAAGGAAGCGATTGCCAGGCAGCTAATTAATTTATACGCACATATTTTACCAGGTGAGAAGAGAAGGGAATAATATAAATAATTACCGTTTTGGCATCATGTGCTCAGGCTATCATTTCCATCAATGGAAAGCCAAAACTATACAGTACCTGATTGATTATGGTCATGAACCTTCTTTATTGATCATTGATGACAGGTCAGACAAGAAGCTATCTTTCTTGAAGAAAATTGGGCATTACCCATATGCTAAATTTTTGTTCAGGATATATAACCGGTTTTTTTTCAAACCTGCTTCCAGGCAGCTTGTATCATTAGAATCTTTTTTAAAAGGTGTCCCAAAAATAAGATGTCAGGTTGAGGAGAGGGGATTTTCTGAAGTTTTCACTGACCAGGATGTTGAGCGGATAAAATCACATAAGCTTGATTTTGTTCTCCGGTTTGGATTTAATATTATCAGGGGAGAGATACTTCAATCAGCCAGGTTTGGTATATGGTCTTTTCATCATGCTGATGAACAAAAGTACCGTGGCGGACCTCCGGGTTTTTGGGAAATTTATTTCAGGGATAATGATAATGGAGCTATTTTACAACGCTTAACAAACAGGCTGGATGCTGGTTATGTTCTGAGGAAAGGTTATTTTAAAACAATCCATCATTCGTGGCCTGCTAATTTGGACCGATTGCTTTTTGAATCGGCCAGATGGCCTTTACAAGTTGCGGAAGACTTGAAGAACGGAGTTCTTGATCCTGATAACTTAGAACCAAGCACTTCAACAGCCAAAATATTCCATAATCCTGGTAATATAAAGATGTTATGGTTTATTTTTCAATCATTTTACAACAAACTATCTTTTCATTATCATGACCTGTTCAAAGCTGAAAAATGGAATATTGGGATCATAAACAAGCATGTTTCTGAGTTAACGCAATCCAATATCAGCATTAAGCCTCTTTGGTTACAAAAGCCTCCTTCCGGAAGCTACTATGCTGACCCTTTCGGATTTATTGATGATGGTAACTTTCGTATCCTTTATGAAAATTATAATTTTAAGAAAGCACAAGCTAAGATTTCGTGTGTGAAAATTGAACCTGAAAGCGGAAAAATCATCAAAGAAAAACATTGTATTGAAGAGCCGCACCATTTGGCCTACCCTTTCCTTTTAACGGAACAGGGCGAAACGTATTGCATGCCTGAAAGTGCTGATGATTCGAAAGTAGTATTGTACAGATACGACAAGAAGGTGGACAGTTTTATTCAACACGTTGTATTGCTACATGATATGGATGCAGTTGACCCAACATTGATCAGGTATGAGAACAGATGGTGGTTGTTTTTTACAAGAAAGCATTTATCAGATACGCATTTATATATATATTACGCTGATGAGATGACAGGTGAGTATAAACCACACAAGAATAATCCTGTTAAAACTGATGTTCGGTCAGCCAGACCAGCTGGATTGCCTTTTGTGATTGGAGGGTCTCTTTTCCGCCCAGCTCAGAACTGTTCAAAAACATATGGCGGGAGTATAATAATCAACAGGGTTTTTATACTTTCACCTGAAAATTTTAAAGAGGTTCAAGTAAATGAAATTAAACCCTTTCAGAATACTGTTTTTAACAAAGGAACCCACACACTCTCTGCTGTTGGTGATTTTACACTCATAGACGGGAAATATTTTGTATTTAGTTATAACCATTTTTTCCAGCGATTGAGGAGGAAACTAAGTAAAAAGTTGCATGTTTAAGAATATTTTAAGTACGGCTTTAGCAAGAGTAGTAAATGCTATTTTGACCCTGGTTATTCTTTTGATTAATACCAATAATTTTGGTCAGGAGGGATTAGGAACAATTGGCCTTGTTGTTCTTGGAATAGCAATTATCCTGTTGTTTAATAATTATATTGGAGGGGCGGCATTAATCTACCTTGTCCCCCGGCAGGATATTTTTAAAATTATGGTTCCTTCATATTTATGGGCAATCATAACTTCTATTATTGGCGCTTACATGTTAAGCTTTTTTCATCTTATACCACCTGAATTTACATACCATGTATTTTTGTTAAGCCTTATTCATTCAATGATGACGGTAAACTATAATATTTTAGTAGGTAAAGAGAAAATCAAGATCTACAATATTGTTTCAGTCATACAGCTTATGGCAACAGTTGCATCACTGGCGTATTTTATTTATTACCAGGAAATTATTGGGATTATTGCTTATATTTATGCCTTATTTATTGGTTATTTTCTTGGCTTCATTCTTGGGCTAATTTCAATTTGGTCCTACATCTCATTTACAAATTTAAAAGGTGTTAGTGAAACCATCAGGCAGATCATTAAATATGGGAAATTCACCCAGTCAGCAAATATTATCCAGCTGCTAAATTATAGATTAAGTTACTATATTATTGAGTTTTTTACGGGCCGGGCTGCCTTAGGAGTTTACAATGTTGGCGTTCAATTGTCAGAAGGTGTATGGATGGTTGGAAAAAGTGTGGCCATGGTTCAATATGCAAGGATCTCAAACACCAAAGATGAGTTATATGCAAAAAAAATTACAATTCAACTGATTAAATTTACTTTTACCCTCACATTTCCTATTCTGGGCGTTTTAATTGTACTTCCTGAATCCTTCTATGGAGCAGTTTTAGGTGTGGAATTTATGAGTGTGAGAATTATCCTTATTTTGCTGGCAGCAGGGATCCTTGCTACAGCCATATCTATGATGTTCAGTCATTATTTCACCGGAGTGGGGAAACCTAAATACAATATGATCGGTTCGTCCATTGGCTTCATATTTACTTTAATCTTAGGATTTTCTTTTATACCGAAATATGGAATAATGGCTGCCGCACTAACAGCTTCGGTTTCATACCTGGCAAACATGATTTATTTAATGATCATATTTATGAAACTTACAAGGGTTAAATTTTCTGATTTTAAATTAAAAAAGGAGGATGCCCGCTTTATATGGAAAGAGATTAGGTCTATTACAAGCAGCTAGGGTTTGATTTTACTAAAATATCAGAATTGCAGAGTTCTGTAATTATCATGAATATTAATTTGGAAAAATTTTACTTACTTTTGATGATTACAAGCAATGGATACTCTAAAAGAAATAAAAGCTCCAATTAAAAATCATATTGATAGTTTTCAGAAGTACTTCAATAACTCGGTCAATACTCCGGTTCCACTTCTGAACAAGGTCATGAAATATATAATTAAGCGAAAGGGCAAACAAATGCGGCCTATGTTCGTGTTCTTTGCAGCTGATATTGCCGGGGAGATAAGTGATAAGACCTATAGAGCTGCAACTCTCGTTGAATTATTACATACCGCCACCCTTGTTCATGATGATGTAGTGGATGATTCAAATATTCGTCGTGGCTTTTTTTCAATTAATGCATTATGGAAAAATAAGATCGCTGTTCTTGTTGGTGATTATTTGCTTTCACGAGGATTGTTGTTGTCGCTTGATAACGAGGATTTCGACTTGTTAAAAGTTGTTTCAAATGCTACACGTGAAATGAGTGAAGGGGAGCTGCTTCAAATTGAGAAAGCAAGGAAACTGGATATCAAAGAGGACATATATTTTGAAATAATACGCAAGAAAACTGCCTCACTAATTGCCTCTTGTTGTGCTTGTGGGGCAACATCCTCAGGAGCCGCTGCAGATGTTATTGCCAAAATGCATAGCTTCGGAGAAAACGTAGGAATGGCATTCCAGATTAAAGACGACCTTTTTGATTATCGTAATGATGGATTAAGCGGAAAGCCAAATGGAACTGATATTAAAGAAAAAAAGATGACACTGCCTTTAATATTTATGCTTTCTGAATTGAGCTATCTTGATCGGAGAAGTGTGATCAATACTATAAAAAATCATAACAACAATCCAGCTAAAGTTTCAAAAGTGATTGAAAAGGTCAATAATAGTGGCGGTATTGAATATGCGAACAAAAAAATGATTGAATACAAAGATAGAGCGTTGAAAATATTAAGTGATTTCCCATACAGCGAGTCCCGATCGTCATTAGAGAAATTAGTTGTTTATACCACAGAAAGAAAACATTAATTATGAAAAGAAGATATGTTAAAATACTGATGTATTTTACCATGATGGTAATTGTAAGTTCATTGTTTGCCCAGGAACAAGAAACCCAAAACTGGGACAACGGGCAGAAGAAAAGTGAAGGCATATTTGTGGACTCACTTAAAGATGGAAATTGGATATACTGGTATGAGAATGGAAATAAATGGTCAGAAGGAAAATATACAAAAGGAGAAAAAACAGGGGAATGGACCTATTGGTATAAAGATGGAAAGAGATGGAGCGAAATAAATATTAGCGATGGCAAAAATATAAGCTGGTATGAAAACGGCCAGAAAGAGCTTGAAGGAAACGTAAAGGATACAAAAAGAGATGGTGAATGGAACTTCTGGTACAAAAATAGTCAATTAAAAGAAACAATAATTTATATAGATGGGATAAAAGAAGGCCCAAGCGGAACATGGTTTGATGATGGAAAAATACAATTTGAAGGCTCATATAAAAATGACTTTTCTCACGGTTATTCTGTATGGTGGCAAAAAAATGGAAATAAAGAGATGGAAGGCAAATTGTTTGAAGGCCTGCAGGATAGTATCTGGATCTTTTATCATGAAAACGGAAATGTTGGAAGCAAAGGAAAATTTGCAGGAGGAGAGCAGGTAGGTTTATGGGAATATTATTACGAAGCTAATGAAAAATGGAAACAAGGACAATTCAATGCCGGGCTAAAATCACAAATGTGGACTACATGGTATGAAAGTGGCCAGAAAGATCATGAAGGTAGTTTTCTTAATGGTGAAGAAGATGGGAAATGGGTCAGCTGGTACGAGAATGGAAATATAAAAGATGAAGGATATTTTAAAGAAGGAGAAATGGATGGAGAGTGGAAGGGATGGTATGTGTCGGGTAAACCAAAGTATGTAAATAATTACTCAAAAGGTTTAAAAAATGGTTATGTAGTGTTTTATTATATTAATGGGGTAGAGGAGTATGAAGGAGAATTTTCTGAAGGGATGAAAGTTGGTAAATGGGTGAGAAGGTATAAGAACGGAAAGCTTCAGGAAGATGGGAAATACAATAATGACCAGAAAGATGGTTCCTGGGTATTTTATGATATTTATGGAGCGAAATATAAAGAGCAGAATTTTAATAATGGTAAACCAGATGGGCAATGGGTAGAGTATTACCAGAATGGGAAGAAATCCGCTGAAGGTAATTATCTGGGGAAAATAAAAGATGGCAAATGGACTTATTGGGATAAAGCAGGTAAGGTCGTCCTGAGAGTAACTTATAAGAATGGTATTAAGATCAAGGAAGAGAACTTTCTGAAAGGCGAGGAGTAAGAGTAGTGGCAGTAGCAGTTGCAGCAGCAGTTTTCAGTAAACAGCAGGTAATTTAAAATTTGAATTGCCTCTCAAGACTCACTCCTTTCGTGTAAGATTTCGCAAGGCCACCCACTGTTTAAGCATCTCTCTGGCATCCTGGGCAGGGGAGCCCAAAACAGTTTTGCCGACCGGAACATCATTCATCACACCGGAAGCTCCACCAACTACAGCACCTGAATGTATTGTTATATGGTCTTTAATGGATGAACCTCCACCAATAATAACACCATCACCCAGTGTGACAGAGCCTGCCAGGCCACTGTTGCCAGCCATAATACATGAACGTCCCATAACACAATTGTGCGCAATCTGTACTAGATTGTCAATTTTACAACCATCTCCAATAATTGTTGAACTAAATTTGCCCCGGTCAACGCATGAGTTAGCTCCAATCTCAACGCCATTTCCTATAACAACATTTCCGATTTGAGGGATTTTAACCAGTCCCCTGCCATCTTCAGCAGGACGATATCCAAAACCATCTGCACCAATACTTACGTTTGTATGAAAAATGCATCCTGCCCCAATTTCGCAACGTTCACGAATTATGGTACCAGACCATATAACAGTACTATTACCAATTTTTGTTTCATCAAAAATTGTAACATTAGGAAATAAAACAACTCCATAACCCAATACAACATTCTTGCCTACATAGCAGCCTGCACCAATTTTACATTCTTTTCCGATAGTGGCTGATTCGTGAACAACTGCTGTGGGATGGATATCAACATCAAATTTAGGAAGCCCTGGATCGAAGACTTCCAGTAATTTCGCCATGGCCAGATCTGCATTTTTTACCTTGATCAATGCACGGTTTTCACCAGCTTCCATTTCCAGTCTTTCATCAACTATAGCTGCACTCGCTTTAGAAGTTTCCCATAGCTGCACATATTTTTTGTTTCCAACAAAAGTTATATGATTATTACCGGCCTTGTCCAATTGCTCAGGCCCAATAATTTGCTGTGTGGTATCTCCGACCAACTCACCTTTTAAAATCTTGTTGATCTCCTGGATTGTAAATGATTTCATTGGTTTTCATTAGTTTCTTTCAACTAATACTTTTTTAGTTATGATCTGATCACCACTTTGAATTGAGACAAAATAAAGACCACTATTCCATGTCCTGGTGGATATCTTCAACAGATTATCTGTATTATTAAGCTTAGCACTGTATACAACTTGACCCAGCATGTCGATAACCTGAGCTTTGGCACTTTCGTCAATACTCATATTTATTTTTATAGAGATATTATCGTTTGCCGGATTAGGAAATACATTGATATCATTTAATGTAACTAAATCTTCAAAACCTGTACTTGAAATGAGTTTTTTTGTAATATAAGCATTTCCGGTACTCATTCCATCAAACCAATCAAACACGAGTTTATAGTTATCACCTGAAAAGTTCTGCACAAAATACACCAGCGAATCTACTATGAAATATTGCATCATTCCCAGATCGAAATACTTCCAGTTGAATCCAATATTTGATAAACTGTCTTGAAATGATAGTGTTCCCCAATCTTCAATTAATGGGTCAACATCTGCCATACGAATTGTTCCAATTCCTTTATTCGTCAGAATTCCTGTGACAATAAAAAACACACCGATTGGTTGTGTGGCATTATATTTTGTAAATAATAAATCCCAGCTGTCAGATGGAGGATCCCTGTCAAGGATTGTATTGGTTTCCAGTGAATAATAGATAAAGTTTTTGTTAACATAAGGAGAGCAGTCCAGGTCAATAGTTTGCTCGCCGCTGCCATTAAGATTAGCAAATCTGAATGTATAAATGTTTGCAGTTGATTGTTTTTTAACAATCCATAATTTCATATAAGTTTCATTTACCAACTTAATAATAAAAATAGAATCTCCTATCAGGTTTTGGGTAATTGAATCGTATACTCCCCAGCCATAATCATCAGGATTGCCTGTTGCATTTTGTACAAATGCTCCTTCTTCCCAGGATTTCTCAGAATTTACCATCTCAGGCCAGGTATTACTCATACCTGTAGTATCTATGTTGGCCCAGGCGATTGTATCATTATGAGGATAAGTATAAAGAACAACTCCTGCTCCACCATTAATACTAATACCTGAACTCAGAGCATCGGTATAAAAAGAGATATCCCAATCGGTCCTGATAATGGTTTTAACGGTTCCGTTTTCGAGACTGTAATATTCATCCAAAGCATATCCCGGTCCCATTGAAAGCACATCATAAATTTGTGCTTTTATTTGCTGACTTATCAATGACATTGAAAACAGCAATACAATAAAGTAAATTAACTTTTTCATAATTTTTTTTTTTAGTTTATGAATTATTTAAATCTCTATAAAGGTAACAATTTTTCTCAGAAGATTAATTAATTTTTTACTTATCACTTTCAGGTGTGACACCTCCAGGGTTTAAGAAGAGGAAGTATGCTGCTAAAAAGAATCCTCCTTTTATAGCTTAATATTGCATGCAATCAGGCTTTCTTTAAGGTAAATGCAAATGTAGTTCCCAAACCGATACTACTTCGTACATTGATAGTTTGGTTATGTGCGTCAATAATATGTTTTACAATTGCAAGTCCAAGTCCTGTACCACCTTGCTCACGTGTCCTGGCTTTATCGGTTCTGAAAAATCGGTCAAACAAGCGAGGGATGTCATCCGGTGAGATACCACTTCCATTATCAGTAACTTCTATAAGGACAAGTTCATCCATATCAAAGAAACTTATCTTTGTTTTGCCATTTTGCTCAGCACCATATTTTATCGAATTTTCAATCAGGTTTATCAGCACCTGCTCAATTTTTTCCTTATCTGTTTCAACAATAATTGAGTTTTCATATGCTTTGGAAAAATATATTTCATGACCGGATTTTTTGGCCTTTACCTCGAATGACTCTATTATTCCCTTTGTGAGTTTGATAATATCATATGATCCCAGTTTCATTTTGATTTGCCCGGATTCAAATTGTGAAATTAATTCCAGATCCTCAACGATAGCAATCATTCTATCCGTGCTTTTTTCTGCTCTTAAAAGGTATTCTTTATTGATGCTTTTATCTTCAAGTCCTCCTTCAAGTAAAGTTGAGATATAGCCCTGTATATTAAAAATAGGAGTTTTTAATTCATGAGAAATATTACCAATATACTCCCTTCTGTATTTTTCCAGCTTTCTTAATTGTTCGATTTCTTCTTTTTTATTTTTCCCCCATTCAATAACCTCACTATTTATTTTTTCAAAAACATCTTTTTTGAAATCAGGCTTTTTGTTGTCGGATCTTGACGATTTGAGAGTATATATTGTTTTATATATAATTTTTATTCGCTCATATATAAAATTTTCAAGCGAATATTTAAATATTGAATATGAGGAGAAAAAAATTACTATTCCTATTATAAATAATGATATGAAGAGTTTCAATAATGGTATATTGAAAAACAAGTAAGTTGTTGCAAAATAGAGTATTGCAAACAATGCTGTAATGAGAATTGAAATATTGATTGCAAGTTTTCCGGGATTAGAATATTTCATTGGGGTCTTATCAATAAAAACAATTTAACAATTTAACAATTTAACAATTTAACAATTTATTAAGCCTCATATTTATAGCCAACACCTTTAACTGTAATAATATTTTTAATGTCCAATTTTTCCCTGATTTTCCTGACATGAACGTCAATAGTCCTGTCACCTACTATAACATCGTTTCCCCAAATACTTGAGAATATTTCTTCTCTTGTAAATACTTTACCGGGTTTTGATGTTAATAATATCAGAATCTCAAACTCTTTTTTTGGTAAAATAATTTTATTATTATTTTTTAGTACAAGATATTTTTCTCTGTCGATAATAAAATCTTTAAATGTCATTTGTAAATTTTCCTTCTCTTCACTATTATATCTCCTGAGAAGTGCATTTATACGGCTAATAAGTAGTTTTGGCCTGATAGGTTTAGTAAGATAATCATCTGCTCCGGCATCAAAACCGGCAATTTGTGAATAATCCTCACCTCTGGCAGATAAAAATATAATTAATGTTTTTTGAAGTTCAGCTATCTTCTTAATCTCAGTACATGCCTCTATCCCATCCATATCCGGCATCATAACATCGAGTATAATCAGATGAGGAAGAATTTGTTTTGCCTTGATGATAGCATCACTCCCATTATTTGATGTGAAGACCTCATATCCTTCATTCTTTAAATTATAACTCATAAATTCCAATACATCATTTTCATCATCAACCAATAGAATTTTATGTGTTTTCATGTCCATATAGATTTAATAATGTTTGTCTATAAAGTCCAAATTATTACAAAAAAATATAGGGCATAGAGCATATAGATTGTGATGTAATTCGCTGGGGAATAATATTTTACTAAAAGCCCTCTGCTCCATGCAATTCTTGAAATATGTACCATTATTGGTAATGATTAAACATAAGATACATACAAATTTAGTCTGAATAATGTAATTTCATATTAAGTTACCGTTAATTTTTTTTATTTCAGACTTTTCCCTTTCATTTACAAATTTGAATTATGGCCCTGCTATTTCCACTATGTTTCAGGTTAATTAACGTAATTCGTAATTATAAACTCTGGTCTGATACTTGTTTTTCTTTGCCTGAAAAATTTGGACTACTTTTGTTATCCTTTTAAATTCATGATGCATTAAAAAAATGCATATTATAAAAAAAACTAAATCCTTTCAATTAGGCTTGATTATTATTGCAATTACAATATCAGGCTTTTTTGTCGTCTTTACTACTAATGACGATGCCAAGTATTCAAGCTGGCCAAGAAAGATAGAATCAGGCAAGGGAACAGTAATTATTTACCAGCTGCAGGGAGATAAGTTTTCCGGTAATAACCTGGAGGCAAGAGCACTGAGAAACCACCTAAAAAGTTGGTAAAGATTGCTGATGAAGCGATGGGAGAGGTGGAAGATACTGAAAGAGATGCTGAAAAGACGGATGAAACTAAAAAAGTAATTCCACAAATATTTTCAAGTTTGTCACTTTATTACATTTCTCTCATTGAGCCATAAAGAATTGCAATTTTATTTTTCATAGATTTAAAATTTCATACTTACTCCAATAGCTGAGCTATATCCGGTTCCTCCCCCAAATTCAAGTTTAAGTCCCCATTTATCCCTCCAATACCAGCGCCCGCCGACCTGAATACCAAAATCAACATCAAAATCATTACCGCCAAAGAAGCCAAGGCTTGCTCCTGCATAAAAATCCCACTCGCGGGGAATACCTATTATACTGTTAAAATGATAATCTCCTCTTGCAAGTAAGCCAAATGAAATATCATCATCAATCCTGAGCTTAATTACAGGTCCAACTGTTACATCATTATGAACTGCAAAATCTATCCCTGCATAAACCGGCAAACCGTTGGAACCGGCACCTAGCCCGAAGTTTAATTGTTTTTGCCCCTTTGAGAGTGGAGCTGCTCCACCTTGTCCAAATATTGTTGCAGCTATTAGAATCACTACAAATAGTAAAGTTATCTTTTTCATAAAATGGATTTTTTAGATATTATTAAACAGAAAGGACAAAATTAGATAAATTTCTTAAATTTGATACTTAATTATAAATTTGGAAAAAGAAAGATGCCTATATCTTCTAATAGACATTACAGAAACATACCTATTATAACAAAGTACTATATTTTAATGCTTACATTACTATCTGCTTCTGCCATTCTTGCTCAAAATGATACTATTGTTCTAAGTAATGGTGATGCAATAGTAGGTGAGATGAAAAGCATGGATAAAAATGTTCTGGTAATGAAAACTGACTATAGCGATAGCGATTTCAAAATAGAGTGGGATAAGGTCAGGGAGATATACAGCAATAGAAACTTTCTATTTTCTTTTTCATATGGAATGCATCTCAGGGGCAGTATTAAAACTCATCCAACTAATTCAAATAAAATTATCATTACTGAAAACGGAAAAGACATTGAGGTTAATATCATAGATGTTGTTTTTATAAAGCAGATTGAAGGTAATTTTCTTGGAAGCTTTGAGGCTTCGATCGATCTGGGATATAATTTTACCAGGGACCAGAATCATCATCAATTTACTTCCCGTACAAGTCTTGCTTATCAGACTCAAGTATACAGGGCTAATGCTTCCTATAACGCTGTTAGGAATTATCAAGATGATGCAAGTGATTCGAAGAGAACAGATGCAAATCTTGGCATACGCTTTTTCCTGAAAAATGACTGGTTCATTACTATGTCTTCAGATTTTTTACAAAGTGATGAGCTTAAACTAAAATTGCGTATCACTACTAAACCTGGTTATGGAAAATACATTCTCCATACTAATAAAAATCACCTTACTGTTTCTTTGGGAGGAGCATGGAATAATGAAAAATATACTAATCCTGCCGATGAGATAAGAAATAGTCTCGAAGCATTTGTGAGCACAGAGTACAACCTGTTTGATATTAGTGATTTTAGTCTGTTCACAAGCTTTTCATGGTATGCCGGTATTACAGAATGGGGGAGAATGAGGTTTGATTTTAAGGTTGACCTGAAATATGATCTCCCGCTGGATTTTTACATAAAACTTGGATATACACAAAATTTCGACAACAGACCTGTTGAAGGTGCATCCCAAAATGATTATGTAATACAAACTAGTTTTGGTTGGGAGTTTTAATCAATAAAACCGAATTCGACATTCTGATACTCCTCCTCCTTAATAACTTCTTTCAGACCTTGCAAAGTTTCAAAAGGTGTATCAACTACAAAAGCATTAACGAGCCAGGCAGGAATACTTCCTCCCGGATCAACGATCATCTGAAAGATAACTTTAAACTTGTTTTTCTCAATTTCCTGTACTTTCCAGTATCCTTTAGCATAAGGAATTCTAACAACACCTTTATTTTCTTCAAGGTATTCCGGAAGGCAATCAATATGGACATATAAAGTACGTTTATCCGCATCCCATTCAAAATAGTCTCGATATACGGCATCCCGGTTATCAAAAGGCCAGGGGAGTTTGGATTCGGCATAATATATCATTATTGTGTCGGAGTGCATTTCGAGTAATTGTGCTTTAGTTAAGCTATATACCCAGTTTGTCATATTACCGGCATCTTGCATTACTGAGATAAAAGAAGATACTTGTGCGTCAATGAAAGTTATGCCCCTGAATTCTACAAAATTCGAAACATCGGTCTTTCGCGTATAAACCTGTATCCCTTCCTTGTCCTTAACAAGTTTCCAATCCTCCTGTGCGCAAACTGGCGTTAGACAAACCAAGGATAATCCTATAAGTATAATTATGTGTTTCATAGTTATTGTTGCGGGTTGCGAGTCATGGGTTAATAACTCGAAACTCGTGACCCGTAACTCGCAACCTATTATATTATTTCAACATTTCCCGGAACATCATAATCCCACTCCTTCATTACAAAATCCCATTCTTTAAGTATCTTATCCAATAACTCTTGTTTTATGAGATGCTTGTTTTTCTTGTAGCTTTTTGAGTCTTCAAGATATTGTTCAAATTGAACTTTAGCTGTTTCAAAATCAGGGATCTGTAACTTATCATATATTGTTTTTATGATATCTAATGGCCTTTTTTCCAGATCCTCAAACGATACTTCAATTAAATTGTCTTGAGGGATCAGGTTTTTATCTTCAAAGTATTTGTGCATAATTTCATTATATACTGACAAGATAATATTATCCAGATCAGATTCAGAAATTAATTGTAACTGAAGATGTGGCATCATTGTTTTATAAAAATGCCTGGTCGATAAAAATACCTCAATCGGGTTACGATAAATATGTATAAACCTGGCATTGGGAAACATATCCAGTATAGCTTTTATTCTACCCGTATTAGGTGGATTTTTTGAGATAAACTTTTTCCCGTTTGTATTTGCAATTGCTTTTTTAATAAGTAAAGTATAATCCTGTTTCCAGTCTTCTATGTTTTTTGCTGAAATATTCTGAAAAAGGACAAATTGATCAAAATATTTTTTAGTGTTTTGAGGGAACATCCAGAAATAATAAAAGCAAAAAAACACATTGCTTCCCAGGGCAAACTCTTCTTCCTGGGGATAATTTGTATTGAGTGTTACATTATCGCCTTTACGGGTTCCGGGAATTAATAGTTTTGTAAATCCTTCAAATAAAAGTCTTCCGGCTCTATTGAAAAGAGTATCAGGAAAAACCCCCTGAAAAGTTGTGGTAAAAGCCATTTGCTGATCTTCACAAAGCAGGTTATGTAGGTGAGTTGTGCCGCTTCGCCAGTGGCCTAAAATAAATATTGGATCTTGCTCAATTTTTTGAGCTTTATATTTTGGGTTAATAAACTTCCGTTCATAAGCTCTGAAAGGCTTATTGATGATATTGATAAGTCGTGTAATAATAGGTCTGGGATAAAATCTCAGGGAAATATTATTCTCCCTCATCAACTTCGCCAAAATATTAAATGAGTATCCAACTGCCGGAGGTAGAAGAACACCGGGTTTTTTTCTGGATTTCTGTGAAGAGGAAGGCATTATTTTTTTGTTTATTTCTTATTCCAGATACCTTGTATAGCAGCTATGCGTGGCCCACAGGAATCATTAACTGCAATCAGAGATAATTTATCATCGGAAACCAAAAATTCATAAATACCAGTTTCATTACAATCATAGTCAATAATTATTGTCATGGTATCATTCTGTAAAGTAAATTCTGCATATGAATTAGTATGCGTTGTGTTAGAGTCCAGAACAATGAAGTTAAAAGAGTTGTTTGTATTTATTTTTAACTCTGCATTGAACTTTAGATTCTGAGAATCTGTTATTAAACGGACCCAGGAATGGTATATTGAATTATTCGGTATTATGCAATCACTATCCTTGTTACATGAGAAAAAGCTTAAAGAAAGCAGGCTTGATAATAATAGAACAATGAATATTTTTTTCATATAAAAAATTTAATAATCTTTAATCAGTTTATATTTTGTAAAAGTATAAAAATTCTTTTCGAGAATAAGACTATACACTACGAAGGTAATCAAAACACTAAGGGTTCCACTCGTGGGTAAATGTTCTACTAGTTTTTCATTCTGGAAAAATAGAACACCAAATAACATGACAAATCGACAACAAATGAGGCAACTAAAATAACATCTTTAT
>JAIOTT010000428.1 GCA_021106655.1 Bacteroidales bacterium | reverse complement strand
TTGATGATACAACTAATTTCTACCGTGCCTACCCCGGAGGTATTGTGCTCCGGGATCGCTTTATGTTCTATCTTGATCCTTTTGTAAATTTTTATTCTAATATTAACATTAAACATAGCCTGAAAGCACGGATATTGTTTAATGACAATGAAATGACTAACAATCCCACCAACAGGGTTATATCAATATATGGAGACTATCAGTTCAGAAAAACCTATACTAATATTAAAGATCTTATATCAATCTTAGGACTTTCTTACCAATATGTAAATGTTCATGACGAAACATATATCGGTTCAGGTTCCCTGGATAACAAAATGAAAAATTTCTCATTGTTTTTGCAAATCGAAAAAAAGATATGGGATGAAATTAACTTTTCATTCGGTGTTAGAACAGAATATTACAGCATAAATGATACTATCAAAGAATTTAAACCTATCTTCAGATTCGGAACAAGCTGGAAATTAGCCCAGGAAACATATATGAGAGCTTCTTTTGGACAAGGCTACAGATTTCCGACAATTACTGAGCGATTTATGCGGACATCTTATGGTTCCTTTGGAGTATTCGATAACCCAGAGCTTAAACCTGAATATAGCTGGAACGCGGAACTTGGAATAAAACAAGGTTTTAAGTTTTTAAACTATTACGGATATATTGATGTTGCAGCATTCTGGCAGGAATATACTAACACTATTGAATATTTATTCGGTTTCTGGGACCCGACATATACATTCGCTGTAGCCGGATTCAAATTTGTGAACACAGGCCAGTCAAGGATACTCGGCCTGGATATCTCTGTTACTACACAAGCCCGTTTCAGTAAGCATTCAAGCCTGAATGCAATTCTCGGATACAACTATATTTTACCTGAAACATTAGAACCGGACCTTGTTTTCGCAGAAGATTATAATCCTGGAGGACAAACTGAATTCAGCTATAATTCAACCAGCGTGGATCCAAATAAAAGAATTTTAAAATACCGATTCCTTCAAACTCTCAAAGGTGATTTTGAATTTGAATATAAAAAATACTCCTCCGGGTTTAGTATAAAATATTTTAGTAAAATTGAAAACCTCGATAAATCTATTGAAGATTTTGAACAAGCTACCGTTAGTTCAGGGGGAACATTACAACCGGTTTACTACATGAACTATTTTTATAATCATAATAATGGAAATGTAATTATAGATGGTAGAATTAGTTATTCCTTCAACCTACATCATAAAATAGCATTTATTGTTGATAATATGCTTAACCGGACATATTCTTTGAGGCCACTCAGAGCTGAAAAAATGAGAACAATTATGCTTCAATATACTATGAAATTTGATTGATCCCTTTGTTGGTCAATGACCTACTAAGTGTATTTTATCTTTCCAAGAGAAATCAGGATCACACCAATAATTGAAATAGCAGCACCTATTAATTGGTAGCCATCCGGAAATACATCAAAAAATAAATAAGCCCCAACCAACACAAATACATTTCTTGTTGACCGGACTAAAGTAGCTTTGGATGCTTCAATATACTTCAAAGCAGTATATGAAGCAACAGCAGTTAGAAAAGGACCTAAGAGAGAACCCATGAAAATATTAAAGAATGCTGAACGTGAAATATACAATGACTCCTGCTGAAATATTAAACTTAAAACTGAAAATCCAAATAAATATACAACACGGTTTAATGAAAGTATAGACGGATCAATGCTTTTAATATTGGCTTTAGCTATAATTGTTGCTACGGCATACAACAAACCTGATATTAAAATGTATTCCGATCCATACATCAGGAAATCAGAAAATCCTGAATTACTCTGGTAACTAATGACAAAAGTTCCTCCCAGGGTTAGTATTAAGCCAAGAACTTCGATCATGTTAAATCTTTCGTGCAAAATAAGTATCCCAAGGACGGTAACAAAAAATGGTGTCATATTCGCGATGAATGCAACTATTGCAGGATTCTCAATAATATTAATGGAGATAAAGAATAAAAGGGTTGCGGCCACTTCAAGAATCCCAATACTTATCAAGGCTATTTTCGATCTTCTATTCAGGAGTTTAATCTTTCTGATCTTTCCTGCTCTCAAAGTGTACATTAAATTCCATAACAAACCCAAACCAAACCAGTAAAACCCGAACTGGGCCAGATGCAACTCATTCAAGGCAGCCTTACTGAAAATATACACATTTGAAAGTGCAAGTGCAGCAAGAAAAGCAAATAGATAACCTTTGAGGCGGGAATTTATATACATATGATCCTGTAGTCCTTATTCTGAGACAAAGATATGAAAATAGGAATAAGGTTTCAGGTTTCAAGATTGTGCCGAGGTCACATGGCCAAGTACACTCATTTCGACAGGCTCAATGAGCAGCTAACAAACACAAAGCCTGCCGAAGTAACTACTGATTAAAGAAGTCGGAAAAATATGCAAAGGTTTTAGTATTTTTGCGAGAATAATAATCCATAAATATTTTGAAGAATGCAGCATAGATCAGTAAAGTATGTACTTTTTATTTCAATAAGTACCGCTATCATTTTAGGGATAACTTTTCTGATTACCGGTTATATTAATAATGAAGGCTTCAACCCATCCAACGATGGTGTAATACTGGCACAGTCATACAGAATTATAAACGGAGAAATACCTCATACAGATTTTATATCTATCGCACCTGTTTTTTCAGGCATTTTACACTCAATCCACTTTTACTCTCCTTTCCCTCTTGTAGTGAGTGGAAGGATATTTGTTCTCATCGAATACTATATATATTCAGTTTTATGGGTTTATTTATTGATGATAATATTTTTAAAGGGGTCAAGAAAAGATTACTTTCATATATTCCTTCCTCTAATAATAGCTGCTTTTCTATTAAACCTGAACACCTACCACTTATATCCATGGACAAGCATTGATGGCATTCTCTTCTCAATGTTAGGAATATTCTTTTACTTCAAGGCTAAAAATCTAGCAAAAAATCCTTGGAAATATTTTTTATTTATCATTGCCTTAATATGTGTTTCACTAGGGTCGCTTGCAAAGCAAAGTTTTATTTTTACTGCACTTTTTATTTATATTGTAATTATACTGGAGTTTATTAAAGAAAAAAAAATGCGAGTGTTGCCTTTGGTTATTATTATGGGAGCATCACCCCTCATCGCTTACCTGACCTTCTTGCTGATAAATAATAATCTATCTGACTTCATACAACAAATAACTGGAAGGACAGAATTTTTTAAGACAACCATAAGAATGTATGTCATAACCTTTGTAAATTCAAAACTCATTGTCCTTTATGCATTCTCAATTTTTATTTTAATATTTGACTTTTACTCAAGAAGAAGGAACATTATTAATCAAAAAGGGTGGCGGGCTTTTTTAACATTCAACAACAATAAGCTTCTTAAATATTATATCTCCTTTATCACACTTATTACAATCTTTTTATCATACTGGTTCATCTTGCATGACAATTATCATTCATTACCATTTGAATTTTTCTGGATAATGCTCATGGTATTATTTATAAGTCTCTACAGGAGAGCTTTATCAAATAAGCAGCTATTAGTTTGTGTATCAGGATTAATCCTTGCCTGGTCAGCTTCAATTTCTCATGAAGCTAACACACCTGTTTATACCAGTGGTATATTAGTTACATGCATTATAATATTAATTTACAATCTTTTAAAGCAAATCGGCGTATTCCCTTTGGGTTTAAAGTTTCGATTATTTCTATATGTTTCCGTTCTGGTGATTATGCATGGATTTTTCTTTGCAGCAAATTACGGGCAATCTAAATATAACTACAGAGAGCTGTCATCAAAATACCTAAGTAAGAATGTGAAAGATGTACTTCCTGAATTTGGAGATATTAAAACAAACCCTAACACATATAATTATTATGCTGACTTTATTAATATTTTTCAGAAGCTGAATATGAAAGATAAGTTTGTTCTTTTGCCTAATAACGCAATAATTTATCCTGTTCTTGATAGCAGAAACCCCTTCCCTATAGATTGGATGCAGGGTGCAGAATTTGTTGACTCTGAAGAAAAATTACTGGAAATGATATCTCGTGTAATCGTAATAAAAAATATTTATCTGCTAATTGACAGGTTTGATTCAAAAGAGATGGCATTTGGATTTAAGATCAAGAATTATGACGAACTTAATTATCCGTACATGAAAGTTATTAAGAATAAGTGCACAAAAATTCATTTCAACAGCAAGTATTTCGATATTTACAAGAGTAAGTCTGATGAAAAATAAAGCTTATCTTAAACTGTGAACGCTTACTATTTTGTTAGACAAATGTATTATCAATAACATCAATTGCATTTTGAAATCTTTCATCACCTTCTCCTGAAATTACATAAAAATTAAAGTCTCTGGATTTTAATTCCTTATAATAAAGA
>JAIOTT010000341.1 GCA_021106655.1 Bacteroidales bacterium | reverse complement strand
CAATATTTCGCACTGAAGCTTCCATCATAAATTGCAACTGGATTTATCCGGTTGATTGAAGAATAAAAGTGTAAAATTGACTTTAGTCAAAATATATATTGCTTCAGGGACGCCATCCCTTCCTTCGTCAGGGTTTGCGTCCCTTTGGTAGCGTAAAAAACCCACTCACCCTACTTAACAACTATCTGGAAAGTTTTTTAAAATCCGTCCCTGTAGGGTTTTGGAATATCTGCAGGTCAAACCTTCCAACGGATGCGAAGATATGATCGAAGATATCTGATTGTATGTCTTCATATTCAGCCCATTCCTGGACTTTGCTGAATACATAAATTTCAAGTGGGATGCCCATTTCGCCAGGCTCAAGTTGCCTTACCAGAAATGTCATGTCTACATTGATCAATGGATGATTCTTAAGATAGGCTTTCAGATATTCCCTGAAGATACCGATATTAGTCTGACGGCGACCATTCACTACCACTGTTTCATCAATATTGTTTTTGGAATTATATTCTTTTAGTTCTACTTCTTTATCAATAACGTATTTGTTGATTATTTGAATCTTTTTAAAACGCTCAATCATATCAGGAGTGCAAAATTTGACACTTTCCGTATTGATGTTTATTGATCTCTTAATCCTTCTCCCTCCTGATTCTTCCATGCCACGCCAGTTTTGGAAGGTTTCGGAAATTAGAGAATATGTTGGAATAGTTGAAATAGTTTTATTCCAGTTTTGTACCTTAACTGTCGTAAGCGTTATGTCGATTACTGTTCCGTCTGCACCATAGTTCGGCATAGAAATCCAGTCGCCCGGCCTCACCATATTATTTAATGTTAATTGTATGCCTCCAACAAAGCCAAGGATTACATCTTTAAATATCAACATTAATACAGCCGACATGGCACCCAGACCGGCAAGAAGAGTAACAGGATTTTTATTGATCAGAATAGAAATTATCAGAATAGAAAAAATAGTGTATAGAATGATCTTTGCAACCTGTACGTAGCCTTTTATTGGTATATCGTTAGAAATCTCATAATGTTGATATATTTTGTATACTGAATTAAAAAATGCATTGATCGTAATCATCAGAATTATCAGCATATATAGGTGAATGCCAGCCTCAATGAAGGAACTTGTATCTGGATAATTAACTAGAACAACAGGTAGTAATAATTGCATAATATAGGCAGGAACCAGGTATGCTAGCTTATGAAAAACTCTTTGCTCAAACAGTTCATCATCCCATCTGCTTTTTGTCCTTTTTGTGACAACTCTCAATGCTTTGAGAAAGACCTTTTTTGCAATGTAAAATGCAATTATACTTATTATCAGCACCAGAAGGACTAAGGAAATGTCCTTCAATACCACTGCGAAGGCTTCTGATAAGCCAATGTTTAAAAATAATTTTTCAAGTAATTCTGATAACTTATCCATAGTTATTTTATTTAATTTGAGTCAGATCTTTATGCGGCTTTTACTATACAATTTCATTGCTCTATTGCCCAATTGTTCAATTGTAATTTAATGATTTTGTAATTTAATACCATTGAGCCATTTTAACAATCGAACAATGGAACAATAGAACCATCATTCTTCTTGCGCAAACATCGGATCCCATGGCGGAAGCATAATAGGATCTTGTTCAAGAATTTTTAAGATCTTTTCCGCTACATATTCCTTCTTAATGACGATTCTGAACATATATTCATCAAACCATTTGTCAGTCATTGTTAAATATCCCTTATATCCCTTATCTGCTCCCCAGCTATTTTCCAGCAACCACTTATCTGTCATTCCTGATTCATCCTGGTTAAATCCTATCAAAGCCATACCATGTGATGATCCGCTCTCAAATGTCTGTATCCTCTGTTTTTTATCCATCCCGAATGTGGTTCCAAAGAGGTCTCCATAATCGTAGTTATTAACATCAAGTGTACCTTCCTCAGTATTTAACTGTTTACCAACATCACATGAAAAGTACATAGCTTCATTGTCAAGGATTGAAAGTTTGGTGAATTCCTTTATTTCATTTATTGGCAGATTGATGTATTTCCAGTTTTTGCCATCATAAACACTTCTGTCGAGATCTATCTCATATAGTTTATAATATTCCCTTGAAGGATCATTCATAAACATAATGTAATTATCCAGATCAACTCCAATCGCTTCTTTATAAAACGACATAGGAGTATATGTTTTTGGCTTGGTGATTTCACCATCTTTGTCTTTGTATTGCCAGGTAAATTCCACAGGTGGCTCTCCAAGTGTAAGGGAAAGCATGCGGTATATTTCACTAAGCATTTTAACTTTAGCAGTTCGGATTGCATTAACGTCTTTTCCGTCTTTATGCATATCGCTGATCATCATTGCATCTTCTCTGAGCTTCCTGTTGATAAGTCTCGACATCCATCTTGTGTTCTCGCTATTATTTGTCTCAGGCATTGCTGTTTTTGGGATGAGTCCGTATTTTTGGATGATGTCAGTAAAAGTTGTCCATTGTCCGCCATCACCAACAGGATTCTTTAATAACCATTCAACTTTCCTGTCCTGCAGATCTTTATCTCTTGTTTCAATAATGCCTTCAAGAAACAAATTGGATTTTTCGAGCTGATCCCAGAAGAATGAATAGTTTTGTGAAAAATCAAATTCATTAATATTATACTTTTCCAGGACATAAGGTTTTATTGTATTTAAACCTGTAAACAGCCAGCACCGGCCTGAAGATTTCTGGTTTGTGATTCCTTTTGTTGTAACTTTATTGGAAAAATAATGATTGACTTTATCGATATTAAGGCGGTTAAGAGCAAGCTTTTTTATATCATTATTTGTTATTGCATTTCGTAATGCTCTTGTTTCGGCATTATCTTTTACTCCCTCTTTAAACTGCTTTATCATATTATCATCAATACTTTCTTGACCAAATAAAAAACTATTTAGGACAAGAAATGCTAAACAAAAACAAAATGCTTTAATAAACCTCATCATTTAATATTTATTTAATAAGTAGTTAATTTTTAATACTTGGTGAACCTTTGTGGTTAATTTTCTTTTTTTTATCACAAAGGGACACAATGTACTTCACAAAGTCGCACAAAGAGTATTATGATAAAATAAAATATCATTTATGATTTTAGGACAAAAGTAAAAAAAAATGCAAATAATTGATAAAAAAGAAAAAAGTCACAAAAGCTCTAAAACACAAAATTACACTAAATATTTTTTGTGGGATTTAGTGTTTTCGTGTTTTAGTGGAAAATGAATTATAGAATTTTAGTATATTTGTTGTAATAACATTGAAATATATTTTGTAGTAGAATGGAAATAGGTATCATCTCCGATATTCATGAAGATGTAGAAAGTTTGCGTTTGGCTCTTAAGCTTTTGCAAAAGAGTAAATGCGATGAGATAGTATGCCTTGGCGACATCGTTGGATATAGTGTTCCTCATTACAATTATTTGAACACAAGGAATGCAAGTGAATGTATTTCTATAGTCAGGTCAACATGCAGTGTTGTTATATCTGGTAATCACGACCTTTATGCAATCCGGAAACTTTCGGAATTTCGAAATGAATTTCAGTACCCGGATAATTGGTTTGAGCTTGATTTTAGGGAAAGAAAGAAAATATCCGAGGATAAATTGTGGCTTTATGAGGATGAAGAGCTATCACCTTTACTAAATAAAAGTGATCGGGCATATTTAGATTCACTTCCTGAATATGCAATTAAAGAGTATGTGGGTATTAATTTTTTGGTTTCTCTTTATTTATAACCCGATATATCCGGCTCTGAGCGAACCTGGAGGAGCAAAAGAAAAGAGATCAGAACACATGTTGATTTTATAAAACAAAACAAATGTAGAATAGGAATATCAGGGCATACGCACACCGAGGGATATCTTTCTGGAAGTGTAAATGGTTTCAAATGGAAGGATTTTGGAAAACATTTGCTTAAAAAAAACGTATCGTGGATTGTTGGGCCATGCATTGCCGGTTCTTCAAGGGCTAATGGGTTTATGATATTTGATACGGATAGCTTTGAATTGGAGGTTATTCAATTATTAAATTAATGTGATAATTTGTTAATATGGTAATGTGATAATGAAAAATAAGAAATCAGAGATTAATTGGAGAAGCTTTTCTGTCAGGATTGTCCTGCCAACGATATTTGCCATTGCCTTGTTTATCGTTTCAATGTTTGTGATAATAATTCCAAACTTCGAGAAGAGCCTCATGGATCAGAAACAGGAAATGATCAGGGAGCTTACTAACTCAGCCTGGAGTATACTTGCAGAGTTTGAACTTGAACAAAGGCAAGATAGCCTGAGTCTTGAAGAGGCTCAGCAGGGTGCAATTTTTCGTGTTCAGAACCTTAGATATGGTGATGAAGCTAAGGATTATTTCTGGATTACTGATATGCATCCTACAATGATTATGCATCCTTATCGCCCGGAAATGAATGGTGACGATCTTACTTTTTATCAGGATCCCAATGGAAAAAAACTATTTCTAGAATCTGTAAAGAAAGTGAAGGAGGAAGGCAGTGGATATATTGATTATATGTGGCAATGGAAGGATGATTCTATGAAAATTGTTCCCAAGCTTTCATATGTCAAAGCTTTTGAGCCATGGGGATGGGTTATTGGGACAGGAATTTATCTGGAAGATGTGAAAGAAAAGATTTCTCATATGACTAATCGTTTAGTAAGAATATCCCTGGTCATCATTTTTATAATTATTCTGATACTTGCATATCTTATCAGACAGTCACTAAGGATTGAGCTAAAAAGGAAAATTGCTGACGATGAAAGTATTGAAGCTAAAGAAAAATATAAAACCCTTGTTGAAGCTTCAACTGAAGGGTCAATAATGATACTTGAAGGAGATTTTATTTATGTAAATCAAACTATACTTCATCTTCTTAATTATACAGAGGATGAGTTTATTAAGCTAAATATACTTGATGTTTTTTACGGAGAGGGGGAATCGAGTGGTCTGGAGAAATTTAAAGAGTTAATTAAGGCTGATGAAAATTCTACACAATTCGAAACAAAGCTGAATAAAAAGGATGGTAATCCTGCAGATGTGCTAATGACGATCTCTAAAATTTCTTATCTCGGAAAGAATGGATATATTATAGTTGCAAAGGACATTGGCAGGGATAAAAAATTCAGGGATGAGTTGGATGAAAACAAAGAAAAAATCAAATCTCTTACCAATAACCTGAATATAGGTATTTTTAGAACTACTTTAGGACGTCATGGTAAATTTATTGAGGCCAATAATGCAGCAGTGAAGATACTAGGATTTCGCAAGCGTGATGAACTGTTTAAATTAAATATTCTCGACCTTTTTTATGATAGTGACCGTAAAAAAAGTTTTATCTCAGATTTGTTCAAAGATGGAAATGTGAAGAACAGGATTATTCAGCTAAACAGTGAGGACGGAAGTATTTCGAATATTACTGTTTCTGCAGTTATCAATACAGATAATGAAAAAAATGAACATTATTGTGATGGGATAGTTGAAGATATTACTGAACAGAAAAAAATTGAAGATGAGAGAGAAAGCCTGATTGTTGAGTTGCAGACTTCATTATTATTTTTGAATCAGCCAATCCGGCATATTATCAAGGATCCCATTATTTGCAATATGGCTTTGCCGGTTAAAAGAGTTGCAGAAATGATGAGTCGTAAGAAGTACAGTGCAGCACTGATATTTACCGACAATGCTGAATGTGTTGGTATAATTACTGATCGTGATTTGAGGCAAAGGGTTGTTGCCGGTGAATTTGATGTAAGCAAGCCGGCTTTTAAAGTAATGAGCTCACCTGTGGTAACGATATCTGATCGTGCTCTCATTTTTGAAGCAACTTTGCTGATGCAAGAGAAAAGATTAAGACATCTGGCTGTAAAGAACGATCAAGGGAAAATTATTAGTGTTATCAGTAATGATGAATTGATGCAGGTTCAACAGCATTCATCTAATTTCCTTATACGTGAAATTCAGAATGCTGAATTAGTGGAAGGAGTAATTGGAAGTCATACAAGTGTAGCTGGTATTGTTAAGGCATTGATAGACAGTGGAGCGAAAACGAGAAATATTACAAGAATAATTACAAGGATATCAGATGCAATTACCACAAAACTAATTCAATTCGCAGTTGCAGAACTTGGAGAGTCTCCTGCAGAATTTGCATTCATCACTCTTGGTAGTGAGGGCAGAGAGGAAGAAACCCTGCTAACCGATCAGGATAATGCAATTATTTATAAAGATGTTGAGGAGAATATTGAAGAAGTGAATTCATATTTTATAAAGCTGGGCGAACTTGTTTGTAACTGGCTTGATGAAGCAGGATATAATTTTTGTGTTGGTAATGTTATGGCAAAGAATCCCAAATGGTGTCAGCCATTATCCATCTGGAAAAAGTATTTTTATGAGTGGGTAAATACAGTATCTCCTCAGGACCTTATTGATGTAAGCATCTTTTATGATTTTAGATTTATTTTTGGAGAACAAAAGCTTCCGGTTGAACTCAGAACATATTTAAATAAACTGATTAAAGGGAAAAATCTGTTTCTGTTCCATATGGCTCAGAATGCGTTACAACTAAAACCTCCGATTGGTTTTTTTGGAAAAATTGCTGTTGAATCTTCTAACGAACATGCTGAGTCATTTAATATTAAAACTGCCTTAATGCCGATCCAGACTTTTGCCAGGATATATGCTTTGCAAAACGGCGTTGTGATAAGTAATACTATCGAAAGGATTAATCAATTACACAAAATGCATGTTCTCTCAAATACAACATTTGAGGAAATGTTAGAAGCATATAACTATTTAATGCTAATGCGGTTTAAACACCAGGCAATTGCTATTCAAAACAATCGAACACTCCATAAGTACATAAAGGTTGGTGAATTAAGCGATATTGAGCAAACTATGCTAAAAAAGATTTTCTCTCAGATATCAACATTTCAGTCAAAACTTAAACTTGATTTTACAGGTAGTATGTAAACAGTTATCAATTATCAGTTATCAGTTATCAATTATCAGTTATCAATTATCAGTTATCAGTTATCAATTATCAGTAACCAGTATGGAGATTACAATAACAAAGAGAGAGTTTAAACAATTCTATATTTACGACTACTTTTTTGGACAGAGTGTTCTTATCAATAATATGCGTCGTTTTATGGGGCCTGTTCTAACTGCCATTGGACTTTATTTATATATTTTCTCAACTTTAAAAGAAACTTCAGCCATAGGCTTTTGGACAATTATTTTTTGTCTTGCTTATGGTTTGTTTTATACTTTCAAGCCATTAATCCTTGTTTTAGCTTTAGCTCCCCGTGACGAAACATTTGATTTTAAACTTGAAAAGGACAGATTGTATATAAAGGATAGGTTAAGGGAAGATAGTATTGATTTAACTGAGAATAAGTTGGTGGAAAACAATAAATATTTCTTTGTTAAATTAAAGAATAGGCAAGTGATATTTTTCCCAAAAGACCTTCTGGATAAAAAGACCTATTCGCTTTTTGAGAATCTTAAATATTAAAAACAAAAATCCCCGACAAGGTAATTGTCAGGGATTCTTTTTAAAAGACAAATAAAATTACTTTACATCTATTTTATTTACATTATCTTTTTGTGTCAGTAATGAAACAACAACTAAAGTTAATAATGCTAATGTGAATGAAATAATTGCAGGAGCATCTAATGGCTGAATTGCATTTTCTTTTGCGATACCAAAGAATTGATCTCCAATTGTTGGACCTGTAATGATAATACCAAGGGCAGTAACAATACCAACAACAATTGACCATGCAACACCTTTTGCAGTGGTCTTTGCCCAGAATAATACCATTAGAATAGCCGGTAGATTTGCAGATGCAGCTACGGCAAAAGCCCAGCCAACCAGGAATGATACATTCATCCCTTTAAACAATATTCCTAATATTATAGCAACAATTCCAACTGAGAAAGCAGCAATTTTTCCTGCAAATACTTTACCTTTATCTGTAAGATTTCTGCCTAAAAATCTATCAATAAAATCATGAGCAATAGCTCCGGATGATGCTACTATTAATCCACTAACTGTTCCAAGGACTGTCGCAAATGCTATAGCCGAAATAATTGAGAACAAACCAATACCAAATGCCTTAGCAAGAAGTGGACCTGACATATTACTGCTTTCTACATCTAGAACACCGTTAACAGCTGCTCCAAGACCCATAAAAAGAGTTAATATATAGAAAAATCCTATAGCTGCAATTGCAACAATGGTAGATTTTCTTGCAGCTCTTTGGCTGGGTACTGTATAGTAGCGGATTAAAATATGTGGTAATGATGCCGTTCCGAGGAACAATGCTAACATTAAGGAGATAAAGTTGATTTTACCAATTAAACTATCTTCTTTGATCTTTGTAAACTTCAATCCCGGTGTTAGCATATCTGAACCGGTAGTAATTTGCTGCCGCCAAATCGTAATTTTATTTGTTCCATCTGCAAAATTTACCTTTAAAAATCTTACTATCTCACTATTCCCAATGGTTGATAAAAATTTGAATGGGCTCAATGAACCGGTTTTTTTAACTTCTTTACCATTAACAATAATTTTGCTCATGTGGCCAACCTGAAAGAATTTTTCATTTTCCCTTGGCTCACCATTAAATAATTGTGTACCATCAATAGTGACAGTTGTTGAAAGTAATTCAATAAACCCATTGTCTGTTTGTTCAAACCAACGGAAAACACTGTCTTTTTCCACTTTAACAAAATGATGATCTTTTACATCAATATTACTCACAATTTCATATCCTTGCATATTACCTTCATTCAACTCAATGAAATTATGATATTTTTGATCTTCATGATCAGGAGTTAATGTTAAACCGTTATTAAAGATGTATACAGCCAATATTGTTGAAAACACAATTAATAAACCTCCTTTGATAAATTGCACATAAGTGGTTGATGTCATACCTGCTGTTGCAACAATGGTTATAACTATTATACCAACAATAACAACCCCAACCCAGTGAGGCATTCCAAGTAATGGTGTTACAAGTGCACCTGCACCAACCATTTGAGGAATAAGATAAAACAATGATACTATAAGTGTGCTTACGGCAGCCGTTAACTGGATTGCTTTTGAATTAAATTTTGCATCCAGGGCATCAGTGAAAGTAAATTTTCCCAGGCGTTTTAAAGGTTCAGCAACTAAGAATAATGCTACTATCCATCCAGCAAGGTAGCCAATAGAATATAAAAAACCATCATAACCTGAGAATGCGATCATACCACAAATACCCAGGAAAGATGCGGCTGAAAGATAGTCTCCGGCAAAAGCAATACCGTTAACAGCCCAGTGAATTGTTCCGCCTGCAGCAAAATAACTGCTGGCAGATTTAGTTTTTCTGGCAAAGTAAAAGGATAAACCAAGAACAATAACTACAAAAACTATAAATAAAATTATTGCAAAGGTCGAAGCTTCATATATCATAACTGCTCCTCCTTATTTAATTTGTTTTCATAACTTGTACATATCCAATTATAGATTAATCCCATGATAAT
>JAIOTT010000337.1 GCA_021106655.1 Bacteroidales bacterium | reverse complement strand
TGGGATGATCCGGCTTATCAAACTACTGACACGGCTTATTATCTTTCTGCAGGCATTTATAAAGTTGTTTTTGCCGATCTGAATGGGTGTAACGATAGCTTAACGATACAGGTTGCAGATTCAACAACAGTTGGGATTTTTGAAACATACGATATTAATGATTTTTCAATTTATCCTAATCCGAATTCAGGAGAGTTTACATTACTTCTGGATAAAGCAAACAATGTAATTATTACAGATGTCAGGGGTAAAGAGATTTTGAACATAAATGTCCTTAAACTCAAATCGGTTCAAATCTCAATTGACCAACCGCCTGGAATTTATTTCATAAGTGTTTTTACAGATGAGGCAATAAAGAAAAGAATATTAATTATTCGATAGTGAGTATAAAAAAAAAGCCTGTCAATTTTGACAGGCTTTTCTTTTAATAAAAAATTAATTAATAAATATTAAATTGCTTTAACATTTATTGCATTTAATCCTTTTTTACCTTCTGTTAATTCAAATTCTACAGCATCACCCTCATTAACTTCATCAATTAATCCGGAAATGTGTACGAAATACTCTTTTTTTGAATCGTCTTCGATTATGAATCCAAATCCTTTGGCTTCATTGAAGAATTTTACTGTTCCTGTTTTCATTGTAATAAATAATTGTAATAATATTAAAAAATTTTTTGGTCTGCAAAAGTAGTGTTATTTCTTTTAGTATAGCAATTATTTTGCAATATTATTTTTTGTTTATGTGTAATGACTTATGTATGAGGCGTTAGGCGCCGCTATAATTTTCATTTTTAAAGGCAAAAATCTTAGTATTCTGTAATTATGACATAAGACTTCGGTTTTCTTTTGGCCTTAAGTATTCCAACTTCAGTCTAGTCTTCCGTCTTAGATCTTGATACTATTTTTAGGGGGAGGCTACTGCCGGAATTTCCTCATCTTTGCCATACTTTTTTATCATCCACCAGTGGGTAAAGTAGAGTATTAAGCAAATTAAGATTAGGATACTAGTGACTACTATGCTATTCAAGGTATTGTGAAGTACTCTTTTGATCTTTTCTTCCTTGGCTGCCTCATAAGCATTTCTTAATTCCTGATCACTTGGCATGTAAGTTTGATTTTCTTTAAAAGAGCCAAGCTTATCCATTTTAAAATTTTCGAATGATGACAGATCTGTCTTGGAATAACAACTTGAGTAGAGAGGATCGCTGCGGTCGATTATGGATGACACAAGAATTGACACGGAAATGATGAAGGTGATGATTGCTACTATGCACACAATAAGAGCATAGACCTGGATGACTTTGCGTTTTTTTTCCATTGATTTAGGTTTTAGTTAGACAATAAGAGTATCAGTGCAAATATAGTCAATTTTGTATGCAATGTCAAGAATATTGTAAGAAAGTAGGCAGTGGCAGTTGCAGTAGCAGTAGGCAGGAGTGAGTGAGTTGTCAATAAAATTTGACAAACTTAATTACCACTGAATTACATAGAATTAGTATTTGAAGTAACAAAAAATCAAAAAATCGGTTAAAAGTATCGGAGAAATCAGTATATTGAGAAATTCGAATAAGATTAATCTGTTTATTGAAATTACATTGACTAGTTACATTAAATATATACTTTTTATTATTCTTTTGAATGTCGTTTTTGTTGGATTTATTTCTGCACAGAATGAGTTCAAATCAGAGGATGATGTTGCGAAAGAGGCTAAAGGACTTTTTGATAAAGAGGAATATGTAAAAGCCTTACCACTATACTCACAGTTACTGAGCCTTCATCCCAAAGACCCTTTTTATAATTACTCTTTCGGTGTTTGTCTATTGTTTGGTGATAAAAGGGATACTGAAAAACCTATTCGCTACCTTGAATTTGCTGCGAAAAATCTGGAAGGCCATCCGGAAGTTCATTATTACCTGGCTATGGTCTATCATATGAATTACAGGTTTTCAGAAGCAATTAAAGAGTACAAAACTTTTGTTGACACCGCTAAACCTGCAATGCTAAGGAAGTTGAATGCAGTTCATAAAATAGAGATGTGTGAAAACGGGATTTCGTTGCTGAAAACCATAAATGACCTGTATATCCTTGAAAAGACTGAAGTACTGAAAAAGAACTTTTATCGCTCGTATAACATTAAGGATTTCAGCGGACAGTTTCTTTTTAAACCTTATGAAATCAAAAGCCGGCTTGATAAAAGGAAAGATGATCATAGTATAGTTTTTTTCTCGGATACAAACAGGGTAATATATTTTTCAAGCTATGGAAACGATAGAAAAGGTAGTAAGGATATTTACCGTTCTGTAAAACAAGGTGATGGTGTATGGAGTGATGCTGAGAAACTGGATTCAGTTATAAATACTGCTTATGATGAGGACTATCCTTACCTCTTACCTGACGGGAAAACTTTATATTTCTGCTCTAAGGGACACAATTCCATGGGTGGATACGATATTTTTAAATCGGTGTTTGATACTGCATCCGGTGGTATGTGGAGTAAACCTGAAAACCTTGATTTCGCTATAAATACTCCATTTGATGATATATTATTCGTATCTGATTCATCACAGAAATATGCATGCTTCTCGTCGGCCCGCAGCAGTGTGGATGATTATGTTACAGTATATAAAGTAAGGATAGATAATAGGCCTGTTATCAAGGAAAATCTCGCATTGGATATTTTGATAGCCGAAGGAGAGCCTGAAAAGAATGAGGATTATCAGGCAACTCTCACTTATATAAAAGACAAAGCCCGTCTGGATGTAAATGCTACTGATGAGATCGTGGATAATATAATGATGGCAGAAGCAATAAATGTAGAGGAAAGTCCCGTAAAAGAAGTTGTTCTGGAATCAGGCCTTGAAGATAAAATGGATGCCAGGATCAGGGAAATAAAGCTTAATGAGCAAAAAGTTGATACTGCATTTGCAATGGTCAAAGTGAGTAGAAATGCTCTTAAAAATATTAAACAACAGAAACTCGCTGCATTTTATGTCGCAAACCAAAAACATTCACTTGCCGGAATAAAATACAGGCAATCTAATCAGGTTTTTGCCGAAGCAGAAAAACTCCCTGATGGTCAAGGAAAGAAGTATAAAAACGACTATGCAGATGAGCTGAGAAATGAAAGCCGGGACCTGGATAGTGAATCCACTATAGCATATAATATTGGCAAACAACTGGAAAAACAGCAGATCTATAAAGAGAAGGAGCTGGAGAGAATACTGAGCTATGCCGGCGATATCCAGAAGTTGGTTGCTGTTGAAGATACTGACTCTTCTTCTGCACTGCTTGAAAGCTTATTGGCAGAAGCTAGGTTTGCTGATACCTTAATTGACTATTCTACACCTGAAGCTTATATCAAAGGAATTCATACGCCCGGAATTGCCGAGGCGCTGAACTATTTTGAAAAAGCAAAAAGCCTTAAAAATGAAGCAAATGAACTTGAGAACGAGGCATTGGAGTATCTGAAGGATGGTGATAATGAAGCAGATGAAAATCGTAAAGCAGACATATTAGCTGAGGCCAGGCAATTAGCAGATGAAGCTGAAAAAAAACGTATTGAAAGTGTTACTACAACTGAAAAAGGCCTGAGTATTGCTTATGAAGCTGGAGATATTAACAAAGAAGCAGCCTATGTTTATAATGTAATAAATGAAGTTAATGATCTTAAGGAAGTTGATGAACAGCAGCTTGCCCTTAATACAGAATCACCTGATATATCTGCAACTTTGCCAGTTGAAAGTAAGGCTGCCCAAATAGATAGACGGCTTGAACAGTACCAGGAGGAGGATAAACAGACTGCTGATGATACTGTAATACAACAGCATGATCCGGCAATTGCTGCAAATATAAATACAAAGCTCGATAAACTTGTCAACAGGGTTGAGGATGAAGAAAATTATTTAAGGGAAAGTTCTAAAGCATTACTGGTATTTTCAAACCGGCAGAACAATCTTTCAATAAAAAAAATGGCTGAATCCGACAGTATCTTAACGTTAATGTCTTCAATTGACAACAATGCGGAGAACACAAAGCAAAACCTTGAGAAAGTTAAAGCATTGAGAGAAGAAGCATTAAAACATAAAAGAGAGGCTGTTGCAAGTTTTGGATTGTCGGAATATTTCCATGCTAAAACGGAAGAAAAGCGCTATGAGACAGCACTTCAAAAATCCAGGGCAGAAGATATCCATGCTCTGGTAGATGATGGAAAAATTGAAGAAGCAGGACAAGAACTTGAAAAATTTGAAGCTGAAACGAATGAAGTTATTTCTGACACATCATATTTAGCTGACCTCAGTAAAGAAAAGCGACAAAGTATACACGATAATAGAGTTTTGCACGAATCTGTTCTTTCAGATGCAAACCAACTTTTGGAAAGTGTAGCCAGTCTTGAGCAAAAGGCTATTGTTCTGAGAAATAAAGCGGAAACAAAGAAGTCTTTGGTGAAGAAGCAGTCTCTGATATCGCAAGCAGAAGAATACGAGGATGAGAGCAGGGAAACTCAGAAGAAAGTATCTGTGAATTTTAATATGGCAGAAAAGATCAAAGGGGAGATTGCTATGTTAGAGATGCAGAATGTTATATCCGAAGACATCCTGCCTCAGCTGGAGATTAGCGGATATGAAGGTGTTGATAGTAAGGATGTAATTTCTGTTAATACTGAAGAGCTTTCGCAATTCATTAATGATCATCAGGAGAATAATGTCTTTGCAGATAGTAATATTTATACTTCAGAAACTATTGCAATAATAGATCAATATGAAGTGATAGAACCAGATCAAACTGAGATTGTTCCAGTTCCGGATACCGAAACCCCATTATTAATTGCTACTAAAGAAAGCTCCGAAGATGCTAAAAAAGAGCTTGCTAAAGCCCAGCTGATTGCTAGATCAGTTGACTTTATCAATTCTGAGATCATAATTCTGAGGAGGAATTCCCAGAATATAAATGATCCTCAGCAGAAGACAGAAATGAATGAAAAAATAGAGCGGATGCAATACCTTTCTGATTCATTAAGTATTCAGGCTTATGAATTGTATAAAACTGCAGAATTATTATTGCAAAGAGAAGGAATCGATGCAGAATCACTCTCAGGGCAATTTGATGAACAATCATTGGCTCTGAGTTTTCAGGAAGAAGCATATGAAAACTTCTCGGAGGTGAGTACATTGCGTAATGAAGCATTGAGCATTAGTGATCAGGAGGAACAAAAACAGATATTAAGCCGCGCTGATGATCTTGAAGATATTGCAATGTACAAGCAGCTTGAAGTGTTTGAGGTGTTTGGAATTGGGAACAGGAATAATTTCTATGCAAACAAAATTATTCTTGAACAGATCAGAATTGATAATGAGATTGATGATAAGCTCAGGATTGCCAGAGAGCTGGAAGCCGAAGCACAGTATTATTACGAACAGGCACTTTATTTCAGGTATAAGAGCAAACAGGAAAATCTTCCTTATGATCAAAAGCTTGTATTCCTTCAGGAAGCCAATTCTTTGGAGTTAATGGCATTGGATAAGCAAAAAGAGGCTATTGAGTTATACAGGGATGTTGACAGAAGGGCTCCGTCAGATGAGGAGATTCTTGCTGAAAGAGTGGTGACATTGAATGTGCTGGATTTTGAGGAACAAGAGATAGCTGTGATCAGGGACAGAATGGCAGGCATTGAACCGATTACACTTGCAGAACTATCACAAAAAGAGATAATCCAAGATCTGGTTACTGAGCCTGTCGAAGCAGAAGAAGTGGCAGCGGCAGTAGCAGGGAAGAAGGAAGAAGAAGTAGCAGTTGCAGTAGCAGTAGCAGTAGCAGGAGATGGGAAGATGGAAGAAGAAGTAGCAGTAGCTGGTGAGGATGCTGTTATTGAAGAGGGTGAGCCTAACATTGATCTGGTGGATGTGATTGTTGACAGACCGGAGGCATTTGTTGTAAATTACAATGATGAATACCCTATTCCTGTGAATCCTGATGTGCCTGTTGGGCTGATATTTAAGGTTCAGATCGCAGCATTTCGAAATCCCATACCCCAGAATACTTTTGATGGTCTGAGTCCGATATCTGCAGAAAAAGTACCAACTTCAAACTTTACCAGGTATATGACAGGATTATTTTATGACCTGGAGGAAGCTGTTACATCACGCGACAGACTGCGTCAGATTGGCTACTCAGATGCCTTTGTTGTTGCTTATCTAAACGGAGAACGAATAAGCCTTACCCAAGCCAGGAACATGATCCAAAGTGGCGAAGCTGTGACAACTACAGCAATTGGCTCAGGCATTCAAATTTCCGAAAAACTTTTTACTGCAACTGCAACTGCTCCTGCAACTGCTCCTGCCACTATTCCTACAAGCATTCCACCGGAAGAAATAAGCGGCGCAACAGAGTATTTCAGTGTACAGATTGGAGTGTATCGCCGCACGGTTACTGTAAACCAGCTTATGAATGTAGAGCCAATTTATTATAGCAGAATGAGAAATGGAAACCTGAGGTATATTTCCGGAGTATATGGAACAAGGATCGAGGCAAACCTTGCCAGGGACCTAATACGGAACAAAGGGATTTCGGATGCTTTTGTAATAAGGTATGATGATG